>NZ_JAUBOQ010000012.1:20720-149696 GCF_036700325.1 Microcoleus sp. Z1_B2 | reverse complement strand
AACTTATATTGCCGATGCCAGCTCAAATTCACTCATCTTTCTAAATGCTGTTTTCTGACTTTTTCAGCAAGCCCTAAATAGATGGGTTCTTAGGATCGCGAATTAAATAACTTACAATTTTAATTGTTATTGTGGGATGGGCCTAAGAGCCCGTCCAAAAAGGACGGGCTCTTAGGCCCATCCCACAAACTTGTGGAAGTTATTTAATTCTCATTCCTTACCTCCCTTGTTATTCCCAGCCTGTCTTTCACACCGACTCTTACCCCATCCTAATTCAGCATATAAGTACAAATCGTAATCCTACTATGGTCATTTTTAATTTGCTCCGAGGCGCGTTTTTGGTCATAGCAATTCAAGGCATGAATCGCATAGCTCAGCAAATTCATAAATACCTGATTCAACTTACCGACATAACATTCTATTTTTGGCAAATCTCTTGGGGACGAGGCGCACTCTACAGATAGAGTTTGTGCGTGCAGGAGTGTTCCCTCTTTCTTCTTCCTTCTCAATAAAAAATCCCGGTTTCTTTAAAAAACCGGGATTTTTCCTACCAACTAAGAGAGGAGTCAAAACTTCACAGGTAGCGGTTGCCGGAATTCTGCATTTCTCGCACAACCCTCTAAACCAAACTACGGCAAATTCTAGTTCCAGCTTCTTTAAAGCTGTCTCATTTCCTCTTCAAGCACCCGAACCAAATCTTGATTGCCACTGGATCTCGCTACTTCTATGCGGTGCATCAGTTGCTTGTGAATGTTAGCGCGGTGGGTTTCTGCTACTTTTTTTACGTTTTGACGATTTGTGTTCATGGTGGACGTTCCTTATATTAAATTTGGTGTACCTGCTACTTCTCTAATATAGCGCTAAATTCCAAAAAGTATCTAAATTTACAAAAAATTTACAGTTGTTGACCGATCGACCAAACTCCTGTATAAGATTGGTCATAAGTCAATAGCGATATCTTGACAATCAGAAGTCATTAGTCATTAGTCAGTAGTCATTAGTCATTAGGCTGATGCCCGATGCTTTTAGGCCCGATGCTTTTAGGCCCAACATTTACATTTAGTCAAGCGGTGCGCGGTACGCACTCAACATTTAGTCAAAACTCAAAACTTGCTTCAGCGCCTCTACCAACTGCTGAAGGTGTGCGAGCTCGTGAGTTGCCATCAGCGAAATCCGAATTCGACTCACGCTGACAGTCGGAGGCCGAATCGCTGGAGCAAAAATACCCATTTCCTTGAGTTTGCTGCCGACTGTTAAAGCGGAGGCTGCATCTTTTAACGGAAGAGTGAAAATTGGGGAGAGGGAATTACTAATTGGTAATTGGTAATTGGTAATCGCGCAATATTTGAAAGTTTCGATATTTTGTCGCAACCGAACTCGGCGTTCTGGTTCTTGCTGTACAATCCTCACAGCTTCTAAAGCAGCAGCCGCGTCAGCAGGCGTCAATGCTGTAGTATAAATCCAACTCGCAGCTCGATTACGCAGAAAATCAATTAAAGCAGCAGATCCCGCAACGTAACCACCTAAACTTCCCAAAGCTTTGCTGAGTGTCCCCACTTGAATCAGTGGTGTTCCCGTACACCCGAAATGTTCTGCACAACCGGCACCGCTAGCACCGAAAACTCCCGTAGCATGAGCTTCATCTACTAATACCATGCAGTTAAAGGTTTCGGCCACAGCCAACAACTGTGGTAGCGGACACAAGTCCCCATCCATGCTAAAGACGCTATCGGTAATAATTAAACACTTGCGATACCTTGCGCGATTTTGCTCTAGCTTGGCTTTTAAATCCTCAAGATTGCAGTGACTGTACTCTAGGGCAGTTGCACCGCTGAGTGTGGCTCCGTTTTTCAGGCTCGAATGGTTGTACTTGTCAGATAATATCAAATCGCGCTTGCCGACAACGGATGCGATCGCCCCTAGATTCGCCAAATATCCCGAACTGAATACTAAAGCATCTTCAGTTTGTTTTAAATTAGCAATAGCTTGTTCTAACTGTCGGTGCAAATCGCGGTGTCCGCTGACCAACCTCGAACCCGTCGCACCCGTACCAAATTCCTTAGTTGCAGCTATAGCAGCTTCAATTAACCTGTCATCGCCCGCAAGTCCCAGATAATCGTTGCTGGCAAAGTTAATCAGGCTGTGGCCTGCTAACTTTACCACAGGCCCAGGGGAACTTTCGATCGATTCTGGCGATCTATACCAATTGGCACGGCGAACTGTGTCCAGGGCCTTCTCTATCCAAGCGTAAGGGTCTGTGTTCATATTGGAAAGCGATCGGGTAATACGTTATATTAGCTGGTGATCAGTTCCTCCCTATCACAGAAGCATATGCCACTCACTAAAAAATACAGATTAGTCACCCGCAGCGATTTTGACGGTCTAGTCTGTGCAGTTTTGCTCAAAGAACTCGATATGATCGACGAGATTAAATTCGTGCATCCTAAAGATATGCAGGATGGGAAAATCGAAATAACAAATAACGATATTAGCACCAATTTACCCTATGTTGAGGGAGTTCATCTAGCTTTCGATCACCATTTCAGCGAAACTCTTAGACACGAGAAAATCAAAATCAACCACATCATCGATCCCTATGCAGCTTCTGCAGCTAGGGTACTGTACAAATATTATGGAGGCCAAGCAAAGTTTCCTGATATTTCTGAGGCGATGATGGTGGCAGTTGACAAATCAGATTCCGCTCAATTTGCCAAAGAAGAGGTTCTGCACCCGCAAGAATGGGTGCTGTTAAACTTCATAATGGACGCCCGAACGGGGTTGGGAAGGTTTAAAGAATTTACCGTTTCCAATTATCAGTTAATGATGCAGTTAATCGATTACTGCAAATATCATACCATCGACCAAATATTGCAGCTTCCTGATGTAAAAGAAAGAGTAGACCTCTACTTCGAGCAAGAAGAAAAATTTAAAGAGCAAATACAGCGATGCGCCCAAGTTTATAATAATTTAGTTGTTTTGGATTTGCGTAACGAAGATGTGATTTATGCGGGAAATCGTTTTGTAATTTATGCTTTGTTCCCTCAGTGCAATATATCGATTCACGTACTTTGGGGACTGAAACAACAAAATACTGTTTTCGCAGTTGGCAAGTCAATCTTTAACAAAACTTCTAAAACTAATATTGGGGAGTTAATGTTGAGGTATGGCGGCGGTGGACACCAGAATGCCGGAACTTGTCAGATTGAGAACGATAAAGCTAGTCAAGTTTTGAAACAGTTAATTGCCCAGATAGAGCAAAATGGTTAATTTGGCTTTATCTTTTTTGCAGTCAGGACTTGAGTCTTTGATTATTTATTTTAATTTTCAGCACTAAAGTCCTTACTACCAACAGGGATTTTTAGGACTGAAGTCCTTACTGCCAACGAGAGTTTATTCCTCAAGGTTTTGATCTGGCGGGTTCTGAACATTGAGATTTTCTGAACTTTTGCCTTTGACTGGTGGCAAATGGTCTACCAAACCCATATCAAAAGCGATATCCGGCAACTCATCAGCGTTATATTTTCCTGGCTCAAACAATCGGCCGGGAGTAAAACAAGGCTGTTTTAATCGTACCACTTCTCCGGGTGAAAACATTCCCCTAAACATTTTGCGTTCGAGTCCCATAATTTCTGCTCTTAAAACAACTTTCGCATTAATCTTAGCAATTTTTGAGCAGCAGCTTCCCAATTAAATAAATCTGCCGTCTCTTTAGCTTTTTGAGCTACCTGAAAACGCATCGGGTCTTCAACAATTTTTCGCAACTGTTCGCGAACCGACTGAACATTTGGCTCGGCCCAATGAGGAGCATTTCTGATTTTTAGATACTCAGTATCGTAACACTTTCCCACGGGAACTAGATCGTAAGCAATGGGATAGCAGTTATCAGCATTGGCGTACTCAGTCGGGCCGCCGTACATAGTCATAGCAACGGGCAAACCTGCTGCAAAGGCATCCAAAATTTTAATCGCAAAACCCTCGCCGCGAAAGGGTGCTAAAAAAGCATCTGCTGACAAGTATAAATCAGCTAGTTCTGCTTTAGTACAAAATTTAGGCTTTACCTGAACTTTTGACTTGAACTTGCCGAATTGTTTTTCGATATTTACGAGGTGTTCCACTATAACATCAGGATTTTTGCCACCATCTTTGATAATTAACTCTACGTTAGAATCATCTTTAAACTCTTCACAAAAAGCTTGAATTGCCAGATCCGTGCCAAATCTATACAAATCAAAAGAATTGGTCATGTGCAGAATATACTTTACATCTTTTTGGGTTTTTTGCGGTCTGGGCAAATAGAGTTGCGAGATTAAAGGATTGAAACCTAGAGGCATGACTGATACGTTAGCCGGCGGACATCCAGCTTTTATTAAAACGTTTTTAGAATATTGGCTGACGGCTAGTTTGTGGGATGAAGTGTTAACAGCATCGTAAATCCAGTAATCATAATCATCATGGTTTTTGGCGAATTCGTAATTGATAGCAAAAAGTTCTAAGTTGAGATGTCCGTTGAGTTCTTTTAAAAAATAAGGTTTCCAATAATGAGACCATTTGATCTGAAATAAATCTGAGGGTGTGGTGTTCATCCACTTCTCTAGCAGGTCGTTTTCTTCTGCTGTGGAATGGCGGCTGAGATGAGAGGCTATTGTTGAAGGTTCGACCGAAATAGGAATTCCCATTTGGTCTAAAGTTTTGGCCAGGGATAGGGTAATGTCGGTGAAGGAGTTAAAGTGTTGAAAGGCAACGTTAAAGTGAACCATATTTATGGGTTATTAGTGCAGGGCGATCGCATCTAATTTGGTATAAATTGTACTTGACAAATGACATAAAATGCACCTGCCAGAGGCAGGGCTGCGGTGGAGACGGGATGGGCCACCAACAAGTAGTTAAACTGGGAATGGACTCCCGGCAGGTATCTCTCACTGAGGCAGATGGAAAAAGGCTGCCGTGAAATCTATCGGCAACGGAACATTGTTGAACGTGCTATCAAGCGACTCAAGCAATGGAGTCGGAGCGCTATTCGATATGAGAAGCTGCCTGCCAATTATACAGCCACGATCGCGATCGCCTGCATTCTGTTGTGGTTATAGTTTGAAAACACGCCCTAGGCAAGAGCACGTGATGGAGATAAATCAACTAGGTGGAACCCCAGCGAGCGTGCTTAGCTGGCTATCAGCATCACACTCAATTTTTCTTCCTTAGTTTACGAGCTGCGCTTGAATGATGCTGTCAAATGTTTTAAAAATTTCCCTCACCATTATACCTTAATTAAGATGCGATTACGCTGTAATATCTCTGAGTAACTTTTTTTATTCTTTCTATTCTGGGGTAGTTCAAATTGGCAAAATATTCTAAAAACCTGCCATTTAATATAATATTCACCGAAGGCAATGAATCTGTTTGTTTTGGTTGGTGAGTTAAAGTTTGAGTAAAACCTTTTGCCATTGATAGCATCCATCAACGACAATAACTACATTTAAATTTATTCGGATTTAACTGTAGCATATTTGGGGTTCCAATTAAGATGCGTTTACCCTGGAGCGTAAAGCCAGGATTAGGCAGCAGTTAAATCGGTCTACCTATCCTACTTGACTTTTGTGACATTTTCGTAATTTGTCACCAATGGGAAGACCCTGGTAATGAAGATTTGGAGGCAGAGCCTCCAAATTGTTTTCTCCTTTTAATAGAGGATGTGCCTCCTCCAAAAGTCTGCCCAGGCAGAGCCTGGGAAAGATTGAAATAGTCATTGGTCAGGCGTTAATTGTTACTAACTAATAACTAATAACTAATTAGCACTTTTTTACAGCTTCTGGAAGACTGCGAACATCGGCAGATACATCGACAGCAAAATTGAACCTACGATACCACCGACGACCACAATCATCAGAGGTTCTAGCATACTGGTAAGTCCTTTTACTGCTTCTTCCACTTCCGTTTCGTAGAAAGCGCCAACTTTCATCAGCATCTTGTCAAGTTCCCCTGTCTCCTCGCCAATTGCCATCATTTGGATGGCCAAAGACGGAAAAACAGCTTGTTCTTGCAAAGCAATACTGATCATGCCGCCGCCTTGAATTTCCTGTCTCGCATATTCGATCGCATTAGATATCGCCTGATTTCCCGCCACATCTCGCACAATTTCCAAAGAATTGAGAATCGGCACGCCCGATCGCGTCAGC
This sequence comes from Microcoleus sp. Z1_B2, assembly GCF_036700325.1. Taxonomy (NCBI): domain Bacteria; kingdom Bacillati; phylum Cyanobacteriota; class Cyanophyceae; order Oscillatoriales; family Microcoleaceae; genus Microcoleus; species Microcoleus sp. Z1_B2. The sequence continues at coordinate 143,523 of NZ_JAUBOQ010000012.1, read as the reverse complement.
GACCCAAATATCACGCAAAACCTAGCCACCGCAGATTTTTCGATCAAATCGCCAAACACCGGCAATTTCATCGCAATTCTATCAATTTGTAGGCGACCTATGGGAGTTTTGTAGTACATATCGAAGGCAATTTTTAGCGCTATAATTACCCCAATAACTGTCACCTGTTGAATCGGAGGCCAAGCGGTACAAAATGAACTAATTGCCAACATCATCACCGTAAAAGCCGGCAAATCTGCACCAATATCCTTAAAGATTTTAGCGAAAGTTGGTAGCAAGAATATGGTCATTGCGAAAAAAATCACGATCGCGATGGAAAGCACCGTCTTCGGATAAGACATAGCCGAATTAATTTCGGATTCCGTCTTGTGATTTTTTTCCATCATCACCGCCAGACGGTCTAGGGTTTCATCTAGTACCCCCCCGACTTCTCCCGCCGCCACCATACTGATAAACAGTTGGTCAAACACATCAGGAAACTTAGCCATCGCCTCTGCCAAGTTTATCCCCTCCTGAACGTCAGCATTCATGCTTCTGAGCGCTCGCTTCAGCTTAGCATTAGAACACTGCTCGTGCAGCACGGAAAGGCATCGAACGATCGCCACCCCTGCATTAAACATAGCCGCAAACTGACGAGCAAAAATAGCCATATCCTTAACAGTAAGGCTGGTAAGGTTATATTCAATTTGCTCCTGAATCTTACTGAAATCAAAGCCACCTTTCGGTTTTTGGCGGATAACGTTGGTAGCCACAGCTCACCTCTGAAAATTTATTAAAAGTTATGACTCATCAGTCATCAGTCATTAATTCAGCCTGCGAACTCCTGACTAATGACTGCTGACGGAACTAATGAGCTTTTACCGGGGCGCTACCAACCGGTGCCGGGCCGATCAAGCGTTCGAGTTCGTCAGCCTTAGAAGCCTTGGCCATTGCCGATTCCCAAGTGACTTTACCGCTCTTGTAAAGTTCAGCGAGGGCCATTTCCATCGTCCTCATACCCAATTTTGCCCCCATTTGGATTTGGGAGTAAATCATCGGAGTTTTTCCCTCCCGGATCAAGTTAGCCATAGCTGGAGTATTTACCATGATTTCCATAGCGCAGCAGCGGCCGCCCCCAACTTTTATTACCAAATTTTGGCTGGCTATTCCCACCAAAGAGTTAGACACCTGGGCGCGAACCTGGGGTTGTTGAATGGGCGGGAACACGTCCAAAATCCGATCGATAGTTGCAGCCGCCGAATTAGTGTGCAGCGTTCCCATCACCATGTGACCCGTTTCTGCCGCCGAAATTGCCAGACCGATCGTTTCCAAGTCCCGCATTTCCCCCACGAGAATTACATCAGGATCTTCGCGCAAAGCAGCTTTCAGCGCATTAGCAAAGCTCTTAGTATCTTCGCCCTTTTGGCGCTGGTGAAACAAACTCTTGACATTGGGAAACACGTATTCGATCGGGTCTTCAACGGTTAGAATGTGTTCCGCCCGCGTCCGGTTGACCAGATCCAACAAAGCCGCCATCGTAGTAGTTTTCCCGGAACCCGTTTGTCCCGTCACCAACAGCATACCCCTGGGTCTTTCCGTCATATCCCGCAAAACCTGTGGCACGCCTAAAGCATCTGCGTTAGGAATCTTAGAAGCCAGAGCCCGCATACAAGCAGCCCAAGCACCCCGTTCCCGGTAGACATTTACCCGGAACCGAGCCAATCCCCGAACGCCGTAAGCGCAGTCGAGTTCCCACTCCATTTCCAACTGCTTGCGCTGCATATTGTTGAGCATTTGGAAAATTAGGATCTGCACTTCCTCAGCAGACAGAATGTCTCCGTATTGCGTCTGAGGAGTTAGTTTACCGCTGACTCGGAAGAATATAGGCGCGCCCGCTTGGATGTGTATGTCCGAACCCCCTTGCTCTACCAGGGACTCCAGTACGTCTTCAATCATCAGACCCATAGATACCTCTCCTCGATCGAATTGATATGATAGTTATTGACCAATCTAGCTCAGTTAAGAGTCAACAGTTAATAGTCAACAGTTAACTGCTGAATCAATCCAAAAAGCGCGGAGTCAAACAGTACGGACAATCAAGCATCTCCGGCTTCAATTCCGCCTGACAAGTCTTGCAGGTAAGTCCCTGCTTGCGTTTGGCTTTCATTTCAGCCTCCAGCCCAGAGTCTGTAAACGTCACCCGCTCGACTTCTTCAAAGGTAGTCGCGCCTTCCCGCACCAACTGCAAGCTGTAAGCAAGCAGCGTTTTCATCCCTTCTTCTACTGCTGCTTCCTTAATTTGCTCTGTGGGAGCTCCTTGAGTGATCAGAGTTTGAAGCCGCTCAGTATTTTTCAGGAACTCGTAAACCCCTACCCGTCCTTTGTAGCCTAGGCCGCCGCACTTCCGACAAAGTTGCTCGTTGTCTGCGAGTTCCTTCCTTTCCTCCACGGGTATAGTGTTGGCTCTGTAAACAGTTAGATCAATTTCTTGAGAAGCCGACAGACCGTACTTGCCGAGTTCTGCTGCAGTAGGCTGGTAAGGAATGCAGCATTTGTCGCAAACGCGCCGCATCAGACGTTGAGCCAACACGCCCAACAGAGCGGCCGAAACCATGAACGGTTCTACGCCCATTTCGGCCAAACGCGCCACTGCCCCGGCCGCGTCGTTCGTGTGCAGCGTCGTCAGCACCAAGTGTCCCGTCAAAGCAGCTTCCAGAGCAGTTTTTGCCGTTTCCTTGTCCCGCGTTTCCCCCACCAGCATCACGTCAGGGTCTTGCCGCAAAAAAGCCCGCAGAATGTTGGAAAAAGTCAAGTCTTTTTCCCGAATTACTTGACATTGGGTAATTCCTGGCAAAGCATATTCGATCGGGTCTTCCGCCGTACTGATATTAACCCCCGGATCGTTCCGTTCCGCCAGAATCGAGTACAGAGTAGTTGACTTGCCCGAACCCGTCGGCCCCGTCACCAAAATCAGTCCGAACGGACGGCTAGCACTCTCTCGCACTAAAGCCAGAGTTTCTTCGTCGGAGATTAACAAACCCAAACCCAACTGAGTGCTGGAACTGTCCAAAATCCGCAGCACGATTTTTTCACCGTACCGGGAAGGCAAGCTGTTGACCCGGAAATCCACCGTGCGTCCCTCAAACACCCGGCGGATGCGCCCGTCTTGAGCTTGTCGGCGTTCGGCAATATCCAGGTTGGCAATAATCTTGAAACGAGCGGTAATCGATTGGACTACCTGCTTGGGAAACCGGAAATACTCTTGCAGCACTCCGTCTTTCCGCATCCGAATCCGCATGAACTCTTCTTGAGGTTCTACGTGGATGTCAGACACCTTTTCCGACAAAGCTTTCGCCAAAATGATATTGACGGCCTTAATTACGGGAGCAGCCTCTGCATCGTCCAAGGTGTTAGCGAGGTCTTCTTGGTCGGTGCTCTCCTCTACTAGCGAGAGCTCGCCAAAATCTCCCTCCCCTAAATCCATCTTTCTCTGCTTTTCGATTTCAGCTTTTTTAGCTTCCCTCTTAACTTGTTCGTCTTGATAAGCAGAAGTAATGTCCTGGTAGTCGTCCGGCGTAATCACTCGCCGCTGCAAAGCCAAGCCGTGAGGCTGTAAAATCCGCCGCAAATCTTCTATGGCGTTGAGGTTGTCGGGATCTACCATTGCCACTAAAACCGCCGCAGGCTCAGTTTCAGTCTTCGCTACGGGTAAAAACCGACCTTGGTGACAAATGTCGATCGAAATCTTCAATGCGTCGAGCATAACTCCGAGTTGCTCGTTAGACATTTCGCTCATCTCCGGGTCAAATGCTTCAACGCCGTAGACTATCTTCCGTTCAAACATCTGCTGCTTCTTGTAAAGTCGCAGCAATTCTGGGGGTAACGGCTGCCCGGTAAGTGCTTCTAATACCTCCGTCAAACGCTTGCCCGACTTCTGGCTTTCAATTTGAGCTTGCTTCACTTGCTCGCCGTTGACGTAACCCGACAGAATCATCTTGGTGAGAGCCGGAGTAAAAGTGCTTAGAGCAACTATCGATGTGGGGCTGGATGTGGAGCGAAGCGGGGATGTGCTAGTCATAAAAAACACTCAATAGGTGGGAAACTCAGTCACAAAGAGTGCTGAGAGGAAAACCAAGGCGGGGTTTTAACCCCCGTATTCTTTGCTTATGGATCAGCTATCATTTTCTTGCTCAATCCCTATCTCTCAAGTGTAAGCTCGCAGTCCCCTCTAAGCTTCGTCCACAAATTGACGAGATGTTGGAGGGATTTGCCGGTGCTTGCAATCAAATCTTGTTCGTTGAGTGCTAAGTTGCTTACTTACCTGATTAACTTGCGGGATACTCTCGTTATAGCGTCAGGGCACATCACTTGGGGGTTCCCCGTACCGGGAGAGAAAAGCGGGGCGGGGTGTGTCCCCCTCCCAGGCTAATTCTATTTTCCCAAATTGTTTGCTCAAATTACAGCGCCCGTGGTGGCGCGGTTAGCTGTACTAAATTAAAGATGAGCTATGTTCTGTGATGATAGCTTTTACGAAAGCCTCGATCGCCCTTTTGAAATATATTTTGATTAATTATCTGCGATCTGTCACTCCCCGATCGTCGGCTGCATGAGCCCCCAGGGCAAATTTTGAGCAACTCTAGTTTTGGGTCAGTAAATATTACTTTGATTATACCCTGGTTTCCGAACCTTTGCGATCTAAGTTTTACGGTTCAGAAATGTTGGAAAGATGCCCATTAGATATCCATATTATCTAAAGATGAGTATCGTCGCCATACCCGCTAATATCTATCATTTGAATGGCAAAAATTCCACACTTCAATAAACTTCGGCGTTATTGACTCTGAAAAACCACGCCCCCAATTCGCATCAAGATTAAAAACCTAGTGTCTGAGTTATAGTCATTTCAAATAAGTATGAGAATTTTAAAAAATGATGTAAAATGAAAAAAATTGTTAACCAGTTAGGAAAATGTCTTACAGCATAGATTTGAGAAAAAGAGTAGTGAACTATGTAGAAAATGGCGGTCGTATCGCCCAAGCTGCTGTCCTATTTAAGGTAGGAAGAGCAACGATATATCGGTGGCTGCGTCGGTCAGACCTTCAAGCTACAAAGGTAAAAAGACGTAAGAGAAAACTAGATTGGCAGGCATTGGAAAAGGATGTTAAAGAGAATCCAGATGCCAGATTAATCGACAGAGCCCATAAGTTTTGCACCAGACCCAGTGCCATATCTTATGCTCTTAAAGAAATGAAAATTACCCGAAAAAAAAACAACTTCGTTACCAGGAGAGAAACCGAGAAGAAAGAATGAAATACTACTCTCATCTCAGAGAATTGATTAAAGTATCGGGAAGTCAAAGTCTGGTTTTTGTTGATTAATCAGGATTTGAGCCGTTTCTAGATTGTGCTTATGGCTGGTCTAAAAAAGGCAAAAAAATCTGGGGTGAAAAGTCCGGCAAACGGGGAACAAGAGAAAATCTAGTAGCTGGAAGGAGGAAAGGAAAAAAGGACTTAATTGCCCCAATGGTTTTTACGGGAAGCCTCAATGCAGAAGGCTTTGAAGGGTGGTTATCTTTATATTTATTACCCTCTCTAACAAAGCCATCTATATTAATCATGGATAATGCACCGATTCATCGAAAAACAGCCATTCGAGAACTGGTAGAGGAAACGGGTCATCAAGTTATTTTTCTCCCGAAATATTCTCCCGACCTGAACGATATTGAACACGATTTTAGTGCCTTAAAGCGAGCCAGAATGTATGCTCCTCCTGGCACATCTTTAGATGAACTTATCTGTGCCTACTGCGCTCAATAGTGTCTCTTTTTTATTTGAAATGACTATACACAAGCACACAGATAACTATTTAGTTCCTCAATACAAATTTCTTTTTCTCCCCACTTGGCAAACTCAGCAAATGGTAAAAAATGGCAGTGTCAGGTTGCGAATAAAACAGCGTGACCGATGATAACTTTAATTCCCTATCGTTTTAAGTAAACCTTGAAACATCAAGCCTCCTAAATGGGAAATATTGTAGTAGACTTAACCGCAAAATATACTTATAAAAGTTGTAAATGCGATCGCGTTAATTAAAAATGAGGAACCAACAAACATTGGATTGGCCCTATTAATGCCATAATATTATACCTAAATATTTAAACGGGGCTTTGAATATTTTAGGGAAAGCTTTGAGCAATGTCTCCAGGTCGGGCGAGACTTCCTCTTTTCACATTGTGCCATACACAGTAAATTCGAGTCCTCTAGATTTACCGGGTTAACTGTATCTGCTAGAATTGATAGGGTTCTGTCGCGCAGCTTTTATGATTGACGAGGAAAAACAGCAAGATCAAGATCCTAACTCAACTGGGGAAACCACCCCAGAGGGTTCGCCAATGGCAAGCGAAAATCCGGCGGCATCAGGAAACTCGAACGAATCGGCGGATTGGGAGCTCGAACTTGCTCGAGCTTATCAAAGTTCTCAAGGCGATCGCCCGCCAGCAAACGCATCCGGGGATACCATCACCGGCAGTTCCACCAACAGCCCGACTGCAGACGGGGCGGAGCCTTGGAAGAAGGAACTGGCCCAGGCCAACGATGAAAAAGAGGCTTTAAAAACTCAGTTGCAAGCCACATCGGCTCAACTAGAAGAACTGAAAAATCAAAATCTCCGCCTAGCAGCAGATTTTGAGAACTTCCGCAGGCGTACCCAAAAGGAAAAAGAAGAGCTAGATTTACAGGCAAGGTGTCTCACGATTAAACCCCTGTTGCCGGTAATTGACAATTTCGAGCGCGCTCGATCGCACATCAAGCCGCAAACCGACGGCGAAATGAACATTCACAAAAGCTACCAAAGTGTTTACAAGCAAATGGTAGATAGCCTCAAGCAAATCGGGGTTTCTCCGATGCGGCCCGAAGGCGAACAGTTTGACCCCAACATCCACGAAGCTCTACTCAGCGAGCCAACTGACGAACACGAGGAAGGCACAATTATCCAAGAACTAGAACGCGGCTACATTCTGGGCGATCGCGTCTTGCGGCACGCCAAAGTGAAAGTTGCAGCGGCTGGGCTATCTGTGGTAGCCTCAGATGAAAATCCCGATAGTTCGGAAAGTTAATCGGGATACAAGCTACTGCATTCCTTAAAGTCACTTACCCCCGAATTCTATTCGGGGGTGCCCAGGTGGCAGACTCACCAACTTATTAATTAAAGATGACTAAAAGCACGTCAGCGCTTTATCCAAAAATTCTGAAAAATGTTTTTACCGGTCTTTGATATTGCTTTAGGACATCAAGTTTATTTCCTACAAATCTAGTCTGGTAATGCTTGTTTAAACAAGCTGAGTCGTTTTTCCTCCCCCAACCTGTAGTTGGAGGTTTCCAAACATCCCACAAAGTTTTATGAGGCGCTATGGGAAAAATTATTGGAATTGACTTAGGCACAACTAACAGTTGCGTAGCTGTGTTAGAGGGCGGTAAACCCGTCGTGATCGCCAATTCCGAGGGCGGTCGCACAACTCCGAGTATAGTAGGATTCGGCAAGGCGGGCGATCGCTTAGTAGGTCAACTAGCCAAGCGGCAAGCTGTAACTAATGCTGTAAATACTGTATACAGTATCAAACGATTTATCGGACGGCGGTGGGACGACACGGAAGAAGAACGAGCGCGGACTCCCTATACCTGCATAAAAGGCAAAGACGATACCGTTAACGTCCAAATTCGGAACAAGGTTCACACTCCCCAAGAAATCTCGGCAATGGTACTCCAAAAGCTCAAGCAAGATGCTGAAGCTTATTTGGGACAAACGGTTACACAAGCCGTGATTACAGTGCCAGCTTACTTCACAGACGCCCAACGGCAAGCTACTAAAGACGCCGGTACGATCGCCGGCCTAGAAGTCCTGCGGATCGTCAACGAACCGACGGCTGCAGCCCTTTCCTACGGGCTGGACAAGCAAAATATAGAACAGAAAATCTTGGTCTTTGACCTGGGCGGCGGTACTTTCGACGTTTCGATCCTGCAACTGGGAGACGGAATTTTTGAAGTCAACGCTACCTCCGGTAACAACCATCTCGGAGGAGATGACTTTGACGACTGCATAGTGCAGTGGCTGGTAGAAGCTTTCCGCACTCAAGAAGGCAGTGACCTTTCACAAGACAAAATGGCCTTGCAGCGCCTCCGAGAAGCTGCCGAAAAAGCAAAAATCGAACTCTCCAACCGGGAATCCACCTCAATCAATTTGCCCTTCATCTCTTCTGACGAAAAAGGGCCGAAGCATTTGGAAATGGAACTCTCCAAAGCTCAGTTTGAAAAACTGGTGGCTCATTTGGTGCAAGCGACGATCGATCCGGTGACTCAAGCCCTCAAAGACGCAAGTTTGACCCCCAAAGACATAGACAGAATTATTTTAGTGGGAGGCTCAACCCGGATTCCGGCAGTTCAACAGGCAATTAGCAAGTATTTTGGGGGCGTTTCTCCCGATAAATCCGTCAATCCCGACGAAGCTGTAGCGGTAGGCGCGGCAATTCAAGCCGGAGTGTTGGGTGGTGAAGTCAAAGACTTGCTGCTGCTCGATGTGACGCCGCTCTCCCTGGGACTCGAAACCTTGGGCGGGGTGTTTACCAAAGTAATCGATCGCAATACAACTATTCCCACGAGCCGATCGCAAATGTACAGCACGGCGACAGACGGGCAAACCTCGGTAGAAATTCACGTCCTCCAAGGCGAGCGGGCATTGGTTAAAGACAATAAAAGTCTCGGCAAGTTCCTGCTCAAAGGCATTCCCCCAGCCCCCCGCGGCGTACCTCAAATCGAAGTTACCTTTGAAATCGATGCCAACGGGATTCTCAAAGTTGCCGCTGAAGACAAGGGAACCGGAAAAGAACAAAGCATCCAAATTTCCAATACAGGGGGATTGAGCGAAACCGAAGTCGAGCGGATGCGACAAGAAGCCGAACTTTACGCCGACGAGGACATCAAGCGCGCTCTACTCGTCGAACTCAAAAATCAAGCTGACTCCCTCGTCTATAATTGTGGTGTAACTTTAAAAACCAACGCGCAACTGCTGAGTGACGAGCTCAAGGCCGAAGCGGAAACAGCCGCAGCAGCCTTGCGGGCAGCGATGAGTAACCCCGACATCACAATCGAGGAACTCACCCCCGCAATCGAATCTTTCAAGCAACTGCTATACTCGCTGGGGACAGCAGTCTACGACCAAGCCCGCAGCGGGGTAGCCCCGTCAGGAGCTGTTGTTGAAAGCGAGATGATGTCAGAAGTAGAATCATCAGAACCAGAAGAGGTTAAAGCGGACGACGACAGCATTTTGCTGAAAGAAGAGCTGCTGGTGGCGCCCCAAGCTCCGCCGGCACCAAAGCCGGAACCAAAGCCGGCACCAAAGCCGGAACCAAAGCCGGAGCGACAGTCAAAACGACAGCCAAATCCACAGTCAAGTCCACAGTCAAATCCACAGTCAAGTCCACAGTCAAGTCCACAGTCAAAACAAAAACAGAAGGTTCCCGAACCAGAAGTTGATGATATGAATCCTTTCCTTTAAAACAGAAAAGCTAAAAATTAAAAGTTAAAAATTAACAATGAGAATTTTTGATTTTTAATCTGTAATTTCAGGAAAGGTAGCCCGTTTCTTTTTCGTACACTTTTTGTTATTTACCTCCAGGCAAGCAGCTCTATGGCCGGTGATTACTATGAAATATTAGGCGTTTCTCGCAGCGCAGACAAAGAAGAAATTAAGCGTGCTTACCGCCGCCTAGCTCGCAAGTACCATCCAGATGTCAACAAAGAATCCGGTGCCGAGGAGCGGTTTAAAGAAATTAACCGCGCCTACGAGGTACTCTCAGAACCAGAAACCCGCGCCCGTTTCGACCGTTTCGGCGAAGCAGGCGTCAGCGGTGCAGGCGCGCCTGGGTTCCAAGACTTTGGTGACAGCTTTGCCGATATTTTTGAAAGCTTCTTTCAGGGCTTTCAGGGAGGCGTCGGTGGGCCACAACAGCAAGGTCGCAGGCGCAGCGGGCCGGTGCGCGGAGACGATTTGCGCCTCGATTTGCGGCTGGATTTTCGAGAAGCAGTGTTTGGTGGGGAAAAAGAACTCCGCATCAAGCATCTAGAAACCTGCGAAACTTGCACCGGGACTGGCGCGAAACCGGGAACCAGACCACAAACCTGCTCGACTTGTACCGGCAGTGGTCAAGTCCGACGCGCTACCCGCACTCCTTTCGGCAGCTTTACTCAAGTTTCAGTTTGCCCCACTTGCAGCGGCACCGGGCAAGTGATTGAGGATAAGTGCGAAACTTGTGGCGGCCGAGGCCAGAAAGAAGTGATGAAAAAGCTGAAAATCACAATTCCGGCTGGGGTTGACAACGGTACTCGCTTGCGGGTTTCCAATGAAGGGGATGCCGGCAAACTGGGCGGGCCGCCTGGGGATCTTTACGTGTTCTTGGCGGTGAATGAAGACCCGCTATTTAAGCGCGACGGCACTAACGTTAGCTCGGAAGTTAAGATTAGTTATTTGCAAGCAATTTTAGGGTGCCGGTTGGAAGTGGAAACCGTAGACGGGCCGACGGAATTGTTGATTCCTAGCGGAACTCAGGCCAATACTGTTTTGACTTTGGAGAAAAAAGGGGTGCCTCGGTTGGGAAATCCAGTCAGTCGCGGCGATCATTTGATTACGGTGTCTATTGACATTCCGACTAAGGTGACGGCTGAGGAACGGGAATTGCTGATGCAGCTTGCTAAGCTGAAGGGCGATCGTACTGGTAAAGGCGGTTTGGAAGGATTTCTGGGCAATTTGTTTCAGAAATAAGCAATTTTTGACACCAATTGGTGTCAAATTTTCCTGTTTCAGGATTCCCCAGCCATTGGTTTTAGTATTTGTCAAAAAATTGTGTGGAATTGCTCACAAAAATCTCAGGTGGGACGCTTCCTGGGCATTGCGTTTCAGCAGCGCTCAAAAAAGTGAGCGCAATTGCGCTCACTTTTTTCAGAAAGAATAACAGTCTGTGTCCAATTGGACACAAAATTTTAGATTCTCCAGTTTCCAGGCAACTTGTTTAAAAAACTACGGCTTTCAGGATTTGAGATTGCAAAAAGTATTATGAATTCAACATCGAAAATTGAAAATCCCAAATCCCCAGATGCCAAAATCGATCTGCGGGGTACTCCGTGTCCTCTGAATTTTGTCCGCACTAAACTGCGCTTGGAGCAAATGGCACCGGGAGCAGTTTTGGAAGTGTGGCTGGATGCTGGGGAGCCGATCGAACAAGTGCCCGATAGTCTGAAAATGGAAGGGTACCAGATTCTGGAAACGCAATTTGTCGCGGATGGGCCGGAGTCGGGCTATTTTTCCATGAAAGTGCAGCGCCCCGAACACCAGGAAGCAGGATGAGCCTGAATTCACCCTCGATCGTGGGTACTGTAATTGCTGTTCAGGCTAACTTCTACCAAGTGAGGTTAGATCCCGAAGTCTCCATTGACGGGGAAAAGGCCCCCCTTGCAGATTCTCCGATTCTCTTGTGCACTCGTCGCACTCGACTCAAAAAAATTGGCCAACAGGTGATGGTGGGCGATCGGGTGGTGGTAGACGAACCGGACTGGACTGACCGCCGGGGTGCAATTTCTGAAGTCTTCCCCCGCCAAACAGAACTCAACCGCCCGCCTGTAGCTAATGCCGATCGCATTCTCCTGGTTTTTGCCCTCGCCGAACCAGACTTAGATCCCGCATCATTAACTCGGTTTTTAGTCAAGGCAGAATCTACAGGTTTAGAGGTGAGTTTGTGCCTGAACAAATGCGATTTGGTCACGCCCGATGAGTTGGAACAGTGGCGCGATCGGCTTTCAGGCTGGGGCTACGAACCAATGTTTATTAGCGTCCGCAGCGGTTTAGGAGTTCATGAAGCCCCCGCTAAGGGTCAAAATGAAATTTTTGCCTCGGAACCGCATTTCAATGACTTAGCGGAGAAAATAGAGCCATCTCTGCTGATTTCTGAGGATAACCCCCACCTTCCAAATTCGGTCAAGCCGTTACATCCGTTAAATCCCGTACATATGCCGTTGCCGAACTTGCTTCTAGACCACCTGCAAGGAAGAATAACGGTAATTTGTGGCCCTTCTGGGGTTGGCAAGTCCAGCTTGATCAACCAACTGATCCCGGCCCTGAATCTGCGAGTGAACGCTGTTTCCGGCAAACTCGGCCGCGGGCGCCACACGACTCGCCACGTCGAACTATTTGAACTCCCCGGCGGCGGACTTTTGGCCGATACTCCGGGCTTTAATCAACCGGCTCTCGAATGCGATCCGTCCGAGTTAGCGGAATATTTCCCAGAAGCGCGCCAGAGGCTGGCTTTGGGTAGCTGCCAGTTTAGCGACTGTTCGCACCGAGACGAGCCTAACTGTGTCGTGCGGGGGGGTTGGGAGCGCTATGAGTATTACTTGCAGTTTCTCGAAGAGGCGATCGTCCGCGAACAAGCTCTGCAAAACTCCAGCAGCGCCGAATCGAGTTTGAAGCAGCAAACCAAGTCGGATGGTACGCAGCATTACGAACCGAAGCTGCAAACTAAAAAATATCGCCGCTCTTCCCGCCGCCTTCAACACCAGTCACTCCAAGATATGTGTCAAGACTTAGAGGAATTGTGAGGAAGTCGCCGCCCATCGGCCGTAGGTACTAGAAAACCGTACCAAGACTTACCCAGAAACCGGGTTTCCTTGACGAAAATACTTAGTTGCACCCCAAGGGGCTGTTCGCAAAACCGGCTTTCTTTAGTGGCGAGTGCGTAAGTCCTGAGTACATTAATAGCTAAAATTAAATGGCCTTAGATTTGTTAAAAAAAGTAGAACAGAAGCAAAAGTTAGCGGGTACTGCAGGAGCAAAAATATTGTGAATATTCAAGAACTGTTTCAAAAAGGCGGCCCCGCCATGTGGCCCCTGTTGGTGTTATCGATTTTATCTTTGAGTACAATTATCGAGCGTTTGTGGTTTTGGGCAAGCCTCCTGAGCAAAGAAAAGCAGATAGTTAACCGCATTCTGGAAGCCGCTCGCAGCGATTGGGGGGTGGCTAACGAGATGGCCAGACAAGCTAACAGACAGCCGATCGGGCGATTTCTTTCTGCACCCCTGCGGCTCTACAATCCCGAACCAGATTTATTTCGACTCGCACTCGAAGCAGCAGCCGATGAAGAGTTGGCTTCGATGCGCCGCGGCGACAAAATCTTAGAAGCTACGATCGCTCTGGCGCCTTTGCTGGGCTTGCTGGGAACAGTCCTGGGCTTGATTAACTCGCTCAGTTCCATCCGTCTGGGCGACATCGGCACGGCGGCCACGAGTGGCGTGACATCGGGCATTGGCGAATCGCTGATTACGACTGCTACTGGGATGGTAGTAGCAATTTTTACCTTGGTGTTTTATCGGATATTTCAAGCTTTTTTGTTCAACCAGGCAAAAATATTTCGCAAAGCTGGAAATGAACTGGAATTGCTTTACAGGCAATACTGGCCCGCTGCTAATGCTAAGGGTCGAGCACCCGCTGCTGAATACAGCAATTCTTCTTTTGGTGCAGATGGTTTGAACAGGCGTTCTCTCAATTCTCAAGAACCGGGAGAACGGAATCGGGAGCCGAAATTGAAAGGTTCCGATCCGGCTGAAGATTCTCCTTCTAATAATTAAAACTCCTGAGAACTAATGAAGATTAATCTAGATACTCCTGCTGAAGAGGCTCGGATTGAACTGGTGCCTTTAATTGACGTGATATTTTGCATTCTGACGTTTTTTCTCCTGGCGGCTTTGCAACTGACTCGCCAGCAAGCCATTAATGTCGATTTGCCTAAAGCGAAGACTGGACAAACGCAGATGCGAGAGATGCTGATTGTCAGCATTGACGATTTCGGGCAAACTTATATCGACCAATTGCCTGTTAATTACCAACAGCTCGATCGAGTTTTAAAGAGTTTCCAAAGCCAAAATCCTACGGGGTTGATGGTGCTGTACGCTCCTCAAAATGCTAGATATGCCAAGGTTGTCGAGGTTTTAGACAAATTGAGAGAGGTAGGGGGCGATCGAGTTGCCCTGGCAACTCTTCCTAGTTCGGCTTCCTCCCCATTGCCCAATCCCTCGCTTCCCAATTCTGGCATTCCCGCGACACCTGCGATCGGCAATTCAGGTCAACCTCTGCCGTCTCCTGTGCCTCCGGGGCAGCAACAGTTCAACCCCAATCAGTTTCAATCCCCTCTCCCCGCTCCCGGGCAGCAGCAGTTCAATCCGAATCAGTTTCAATCCCCTCTCCCGGCTCCTGGGCAGCCTAGCAACTTTGGGGCAAATCAGGGCATTCCTCCTGTTTCGCCTGCACCCGCTGCTCCCAATTTCAGTCCTGGAGTCGCCACTCCACCGCAAGATGGCGGGCCCTCCAATTAGTTAGGAAGAAGGTTCGGCAACGGATTGTGTAAGGGATGTAACGGATGTCAGTCCGATGTCCGTCGGAAGAAGGGAGAAGGAAGAAGGGAGAACAGAGCTAGTCCCTAGGTAGCGAATAAATAGACAAAATGATACACTTATAGACAAATATGCGGTGTACCATTTTGTTTAAGCTCGCGCGTTTTCGCAAAAAAGCTGGGATTGTCAGTAAAAACACTCCAACGTTGGGACGTTTCAGGGAAGTTGCAAGCCTTGCGCACCCTGTCAGGTCATCGGTTCTACACCGAAGATGATCTCTTGATAGCCAACGGATTGAAGCCCATAGAAGCCAACCGAAAAACGGTCGTCTACCGCCCTTGTTTCGTCCAGTGGACAGAAACCGGAACTCAAAAATCAGATGCTGGCAATGGAAGCTTTCTGCCCTTGTCGAGGATTAACAGTCGATGATTGGGTGTCAGAAATTGGGGGCGGACTAAATTTTAAAAGGAAAAAGTTTCTAGCAATCATGCTGTCAATGCTCAAAGGTGAAATATCAATAATTGTAATTGCACACAAAGACAGAATGTGTCGCTTTGCTTTTGAATTCATCCAAGAGCTTGCCACGTCGGTTGGATGCGAAATTGTAGTCGCCAATCAATTATCGTTGTCCCCCCAGCATGAATTAGTAGAAGATTTGATGGCGATAATCCACTGCTTCTCTTGCCGTCTATACGGTCTACGAAATTACTCCAAAGAGCTCAAAGAAAACCTAAAAAATGCTATTGACAAGCCCGTACAAGAACTGGCAAAATTGAGCAATCAAGAAATACAGTGTTGAGGTCGAACAATGCTTCTGTCCATCAAAACAAAGCTAAAGCTAAGCAAAAGTCAAGCCACAATAATGAGCAAGCACGCTGGAATAGCAAGGTTTACTTATAATTGGGGCTTGGCTACTTGGAGTAATCTTTATCAAGATGGACTGAAGCCAAATAAATAGGGAGCATGTCACTTTTGCAATAAGTATTTATACTTGTGCAGTTTTTGGCGGTCTACCAATTAAGCCATTTAAGTAAGCACATCGATGAGCCAATACCTGCCCAATATGTTCTGATTTCCAACTTGCTCCAGATATTTTAATTCTTCTACCTATTTGCTTAATTCCTGATTCTACTGCCCCAGAACCAATCGAACAGATGTCATTTCTCTGGAAAACTTCGTAATTAATAATTCTTTCTTTATGCTTTTCTAAATACTTACAAAAATTAACTGCTGGCTTTTTCTTCAATTGTATGAATAGTGCTATTGCACTTTTTACATTTCCTTGCCATAAGTATGTTTCGGCTTGCTTCAATCGCTTAATTGAACCCCCCACCTTCTGAAGATTTTCATTCAAATGATACCAATCTAGAATTTCTCTTCTGTCCTGTTGACAACTAATTTCTTTAAATATATTCCATACACCATCATGTCCATCAGCTAGACAAGTTACTGGTTTGGCTAGTGGTTGTTTATTTGCCCAATCAATAATGATGTCATTTCGATCGAAGCTGGCTACTATGCCTGCTTCCGACACAATTGCTTTATAGTCTTTCCACTCAGATTTTTCTCCGAATGGTGTTATCAATCGTGCTTTTCCACCGTCTGCACTTAACTCGGTAATATCTGCTGTTGCGTAAGGCTGCTCAAATTTTTGATAATGTACTAATCTTTGTTGTGTCTTGGCTGGAACCGTAATCCCTGTTATATATTCAATATCTTTGGCTGCATGTTGATATGCAACATTAGCACTCAGTCTTAAACAACAGTTTTCTAAATGTGGACTCAATCTACTCCCGCTCCCACACCCTAGTTTATCTGCTTGCTTTTGGGTGATGCTTAAATCACCTAATGTACTTTTTAATTTCTTTACCCTTCCTGCTTTTGTGCCACTAGCTGAGTAGATAAAAAAATTCCGATTTGCGGTGTCACATGAGTTAACACCTTATCTTTAACCGTGAGCTCGATATCTTCTAATGTTTTCAAAGATTCCGGGTCACAATCAGCATACAGAATTGCCGAAATAGCTTCTACATGTGTTTGAATCGCCTGTTGCTCTTCGTCCGTCATAGTTCAATCGCCATTAATTAAGACATCATTATTATCGCCGATTTTGCCCAAAAATAGCTCAAAACCTCTGCCCTAGTATTTTTGGGTATTTATACTCATTGCAAAAGTGACACGCTCCCAATAAATACCTCCTCAAGAAATTCTTTAACAACCATGTAAAACCTGAGTTTACGTGGATTAAAGAGGCAGGTATTTGCCAAAAAATTACCCAGTATGCGTTTGATAACCTTGGGGATTCTTTCTCTAGATTCTTCTCAAAAAAAGGTGGCTATCCCAAATTCAAGAAGAAGGGGCATCACGATTCTTTCACTATTGATGCGAGTGGTAAGCCTATCCCTGTGGGCGGTACATCTATAAAGTTGCCGACAATCGGCTGGGTAAAAACTCACGAGGGATTGCCTCATACAACTTGCAAGTCAATTACCATTTCGCGCACTGCCGATAGTTGGTTTATCGCATTTGCCTACGAACAACATCATGAACCTACAATCAAAAGTCATGATGTTGTAGGAGTTGATTTGGGAGTCAAAGAGTTAGCTACACTTTCAACTGGCGTAGTATTTCCGAACCCAAAGCACTACAAAGCACATCTCGCAAAACTCAAGAGGTTGTCAAGGGTTCTTGCCAGAAAAGTCAAGGGTTCCGAGAATAGATACAAAGCCAAAATTCAATTAGCAAAGCATCACGCTAAGGTAGCAAATCTTAGAAAAAATACTCGGCATCAAATCACTACTTACTTATGCAAAAACCACGCAAAAATAGTAGTAGAAAATTTGAACGTTTCCGGGATGTTGGCAAATTATAAACTAGCTCAAGTAATAGCTGATTGTGGATTCCATGAATTCAAACGCCAGTTAGAGTACAAGGCTAAAAAGTTTGGCTGTGAAATAATCGTTGCCGACCGATGGTTCCCGTCGAGCAAGACCTGTTCAAACTGTGGACACATCCAAGATATGCCACTCAAAGAAAGGACTTATAACTGTGGAAGTTGTGGTCATTCGATGGACAGAGATTTAAACGCAGCAATTATGTTATCGCGGTTGGCTAAACCGTGAAAGCTTACTGAGGGATAACCGCTCCCATGCTCCCGATGAAGTAAGAAGCAAATGTCTAGACTTGTCTAGTATTTGTGTAGCAGAAATAGAAATTTTCCCAATCTCCTCATCTCCCGCTCTCCCGCTCTTCCGCTCCTCATCTCCTCATCTTTCAATCTCCCCCTTTCCGCATCTCCCCATCTCCCGCTATCCTCATCTCCCGCTATCCTCATCTCCCGCTATCCTCATCTCCCGCTATCCTCATCTCCCGCTATCCCCCTCGCGGAGAGAAGATCCGCCGGATTTGGTATAAAGGGCTTCAATTATTTTGGTTCGTACTGAGCCTTTTTTCTCTTGACAAGTAGATACACTTGTATATGCCTGCGGAAGGAACTTTTGCAGACATCTCGCCATCTCTATCCCTAAGTAAGTTATTTCCTAGGACAGATGGTAATTTTGTCAAATCATTGTTACCTTTTGTAATATATACTAAAGCCAGATGGGAAATCGGGCATCCCGAAACCAACGGTCGATCGCTGAAACAACTTACAAATCTGGTTAATCCAGGTGTTCAGTTTTAAGTCACCTTTACTTACAGAGGAGTCAAAGTCATGAGCCAACCAGCAGAATTGTCTTTGGAACAGCAATTTAGCCTGTGTTCCTTCAAAACACAGGTAAGTGACATGAGCCGCGAACAAGCTCAGGAGTTTTTGGTCAAGCTTTACGAGCAAATGATGCTACGAGAAACCATGTACCGCCATTTTCTGAAACACCACTGGGGTTTAGAACCTAACCCAGGTGTTGAGTAGCCAAGAGTCGCAGTCGGCGACCTCCGTCTCTTACTCTGTTCCCTCAAGCGGAAAGGAGTTGGGGGTGATGGGGCGTCACTCGAAGGCAGAAGCTAGAACGCATCTGTAAAGACGTGAGGAAAATTTGACAATTCCTTTGTGGATTTCACTGAATGTGGAAGTCGATGTCAGCAGTTTGTCGATCGACACCACTGGAGAGTGCAAAGATAATTTATCGCGTCTCAACTCGAAAATTGGACAACTATTAATAAAAAGTGTTAATTTTTTAACCACTTAAAATTTTTAACAAATTCAATATATTTTTGTTTATTTGCAGCGGATGAGGTTTGACAACAATGGCGCTAGTCGGACATCTGAGCGCGACCTCCGACTAGCAAAACCTTTAGTTTTCACATCACAATCCCTAGAACTGGCAACTGTGGCCTCTAGAAAGAGTTATTCCGGCTGACGTTCCAGAGTCGCCTCCATTGTACTTGTCAAGTAATGACCAGACATGATGCCGCTAGATTGGTAGTAGCGGTTCTCATCAACCCGGTGAAGGGTATCAAAACCCGTCCGCCGCTGGCGTTCGTCTCCCAATACCCAATAACGCTGGACGATCGACTGGGGAGCAATCCAACCTTCGCCCTCGACGCGGGCGAGTTCGCTGTGTTGGAGTACAAAAGTATACTGCCGTTCATCACTGTTGAGGTGTCCTCGGTACTGCAAAATAATCTCTTCGCGATCGCCTCCAGGAAATACGAGCTTTGTCACCATACTGAACCAATCTGTTCGGTTCCAGCTCACTAAAGTTTTGCCTTTAACCGTAATTGGCACGCCATTGCGCTCAATCCAGCTTCCTTCGAGCGTCCATTGGCCAGATTCCATTAAAAACGTGTGAGCCACAGTGCTGTTCCTATGCTTTTCCTGCTGGCTACAATGCTGGTGCAACAACGCACAGCCGTTGTCCCTCAGACTCTATGCTATCACGCCCAACTGTGCCAACAAGAGTTAATTTCTCCTAAAAGTACCGATGTCCGGGCACCAGTAACTTGAGGCAGATTGCCGGGAATGCCCCGAACCCGCCATGCGGCTAAAACCGCGAACGCGATCGCCTCTTTAAAATCTACATTCAAGCCTGCCTCTGAAGTAGTCAACACTTGCACTGGATGCAATTGAGATTGCAATCGGCGTTTTAAGTAGAGGTTGTGGCTGCCGCCCCCGCATAGTAAAACTCGATCGGGCATAGCCGGTAAAAAAGTTTGGTAACTGTGAACGATCGAGGCAACAGTCAGTTCTGTCAGAGTAGCCAGCACGTCAGCAGGACTGAGGTTGTAACCTTCGGCCTCGACCAAACACCTGTCAAAATAGTCTACACCAAATAGCTCTCGCCCCGTTGATTTCGGAGGTGGTTGGCGGAAGAACTCTGATGCGAGCCAATCCTCGACTAAAGCTTGACAGGGAGTGCCCGATGCCGCCCAAGCTCCACCTTCGTCGATCGTCTTAGTGCCGCCTGAGAAGTGCTGTACTGCCAAATCTAACAGGGAATTCGCCGGGCCTGTATCCCAGCCCGATATGCCATCCCCAAGACTGAAAATCTCAGACTCGTCATTCTTTCCCCCTTTTCCCCTGGCCGGAAGATAGGTAACATTGCCAATTCCCCCTAGATTTTGGATGCAGAGGCTGATGTTGGGTTCCGCCAGCAGGCAGGCATCAACTATTGACACTAAGGGTGCTCCTTGACCCCCGGCCGCAATGTCTGCCGATCGAAAGTTACTCACCGTAGTAATTCCTGTCAATTCCGCAATTAGCGCGCCCCGCCCGATTTGCAAGCTGTAGCCCATTAACGCACCGGCGCTGTCTTTCTGGGCTTTCCCAGCAGGTCGGTGGTAGACGGTTTGACCGTGAGAGCCGATTAATTCGGCTCTATCATATTCTGCTTGAATTGTCAAGGCTGCCCTGGCAAATTCTTGGGCGATGGCATCATCTAATTGGGCTAGTTCAGCCATTGACAAAGCTGAGCCACTGCAAACCGAGAGAATTTGCGATCGCAAATTAGCAGGATAAGGGAAAGTGTTGCCGGCCACCAATTGCACTTTCAAGTCTGTTTGGGAACCGACCACATCCACCAAAGCAGCATCTATGCCATCCACCGACGTGCCGCTGATCAAACCGATAACGCGGGTCATTCTATTTTAGATTTTAGATTTTAGATTTTAGATTGTTCAATTTTTCGATTTTTCGATTTTAGATGGTCGGGTGCGATCGGGCGATGAATATTATTTGAGGTCGATCGTCACGATCACCACAGTAATATTATCGCGTCCACCTTTATCCTTCGCTGCTTGAATTAAAGCATTTGCAGCGCCCTCGCAGGCGCGAATCGACTTCAGAGGCGAAGCTATCAAAGGATCGGAAAGTTCTTCAGTCAAGCCATCGCTGCAGAGCAGCAAGCGATCCCCAGGCTGCACGTCCACCGGCAAAATATCTATCTCCCGCAAATCATCGCGGCCCAAACACTGGGACAAAACGTGACGCCAAGGATGAGAGCGAGCCTGGTCAGGAGTTAGGGCCTTTCTTTTCACAGCCTGAGCCACCCAAGTCTGGTCTTCAGTAATCTGTTCCAAGCGAGATCCGTGCAGTCGGTACAAGCGAGAGTCCCCGATATTAGCGCACCAGGGTCGGCCCTCATCCCTAAACATGAGAACCACAGCCGTAGTTCCCATATCAGCACGCTCCGGGTGGTCGAGCTGATCCGTCAAAATTGCTTGATTGGCAATTAAAAAAGCCTTTTCCAACAACAGGGGAGAATCCTCTGGCCCTTCCCAATGTTCGAGCAAATAAGATTGAATCGCCTGAGTCGCAATCCGGCTGGCTTCTTGACCTCCGGCGTGTCCTCCCATTCCGTCGGCCACTATGAAAAATCGCCCGTCAGAGTCTATGTAGTACGAATCCTGATTTACGGAACGAACTAGCCCTGTGTCTGTCTTACCTGCGAAAGAGCGTTTCATCAGAAAAAATGGGTCTGAAACCCCGTCCTTGTAGGACGGCTTTACATAGATTTTTGTTAAGACGTACCATCTTACATAAGAGGTGCTACTATGTAAAACAGCACATTTAAAGTAAGCATGACACTAAAAGCCTTCAGCTATCGATTATACCCAACGCCGGAACAGGAAAATTTGTTGCGACGTACTCTGGGTTGTGCTCGTTTGGTCTACAACCGTGCTTTAGCCACAAGGACTGAAGCTTGGTACACAGAACAGAAACGAGTAGGATATGCTGAGACTTCTTCAATGTTAACCGAATGGAAGAAAACTGAAGAACTAGATTTTCTTAACGAAGTTAGCTGCGTGCCTTTGCAGCAATGCTTGAGACATTTACAGACGGCTTACACCAATTTTTTTGATGGGCGAGCAAAATACCCTAACTACAAAAAGAAACGTAACGGTGGCAGCGCAGAATTTACTAAGTCGGCATTTAAGTTCAGAGATGGACAAATCTACTTAGCAAAAAACACACAAGCATTGCCAATTCGCTGGAGCCGTATATTACCTGATGGTGCCATACCATCAACTATTACGGTAAAGCTTGCACCATCGGGCAGGTGGTCAGTTTCTCTACTGGTAGATGTAGAAATTGAAAAATTACCCGAAACAGGTAATCAAGTCGGTATCGATTTGGGAATTACCAGCTTGCTTACCTTGAACACTGGCGAAAAGATTGTCAATCCCAAAGGATTCAAAGCAAAGTATCGCAAACTTAGAAGAGCGCAGAAAGCTTTAAGTCGTAAGCAAAAGGGATCAAATAATCGTTACAAGGCACGACTTAAAGTAGCGAAAGTGTATCAAGAGATCACTGATGCAAGGAAAGATAATCTTCACAAGTTAACGACGCGGTTGGTGCGTGAAAACCAAACCATCGCCGTAGAAGACTTAGCTGTGAAGAATATGGTTAAAAATCGGAAACTCGCCGCTTCTATAAGTGACGCAAGCTGGGGGGAATTGGTCAGACAACTTGATTACAAGTGTGATTGGTATGGTCGCACTTTAATTAAGATTGATCGCTGGTTTCCGAGTTCTAAGCGATGTGGCAATTGTGGCCACATTGTTGACAAGTTGCCGTTAAATATCCGGGAATGGGATTGCCCTAAGTGCGGTACTCACCATGATCGTGATATTAACGCTGCGAAAAATATTTTGGCGGCAGGGCTTGCCGTATCAGTCTGTGGAGCGACTGTAAGACCCCAACAGAGTAAATCTGTTAAGGCTGGTGCGAAATCCCCGTCAGGGAAAGAAGCAGAAACCTAAGTTGTGAGTCTTAGGAATCCTCGCCCTTATAGGGCGGGGTGGATGTCAAATTGTAGATCGTATGATGGTAATCCCATCTTAAAATTTCGGTAAATCCAGTAAATTAAGCAGCACCTGCAAAAAAAACTGGATTTATACCCAAAATCAGAGGTTTAGCTGGCGAAAAACTTAGGCAGCAACCGGGTTTTTCGCCTCAAAGCGCGTAAGTGTTGTAAATTTTAGCAATCTGTGGTATGGCAGCCAAAACTTAACATTCGAGGTCAAATTTTGGCTGGCGAGAAATCTCAAACCTGAAATTTCAAATCCCAAATTGCCCCATTATG
The DNA here is from genome assembly GCF_036700325.1 of Microcoleus sp. Z1_B2. Classification (NCBI taxonomy): domain Bacteria; kingdom Bacillati; phylum Cyanobacteriota; class Cyanophyceae; order Oscillatoriales; family Microcoleaceae; genus Microcoleus; species Microcoleus sp. Z1_B2. The sequence goes on along the minus strand of NZ_JAUBOQ010000012.1, from coordinate 120,592 downwards.
ACATCCTGTCTAAACGATCGATCCGCTTGAACAAACGCATAAGAGCAAACCCTGCACCCGCAGCCAGCACGGCAACAGCGACAGCCGGCCAGACCTGATTGCTGACAAACAAAATTGTCGCCGACAAAGTAAAAGCACTCATCAGCAAAGCATAATTCGTGCCCATTTGAGCGCTGCTCATCCGGCGGAGCAAGCGTTCTGTTTCGGCAGAACGGACGCGAATCCGCAAATCTCCCTGTTCGAGTTTATCAATAGTCTCCTCAATCCGGCGGGGCAAACCCAAAGCACTCGAACTCACCTGAGCCGCCTGACGGCCGATTTCATTAAAAATGCTGCTACTTGTATCATGGCCATTTCCATTAGTCATAAGCTGCATGGCAAAAGGTTGTGCCACCTCCATAAAGTTGAACTCGGGATCTAAGCCTCGGCCCACCCCTTCGATGGTGGAAAAAGCTCGCATTACAAAAGTAAAAGTAGCTGGGAAGCGAAAAGGTTGATTGTAGGCAATATCGTAAAGGTCGTCGGTAATCGCGCTCACAGACTGATTTTCAAAAGGCTTGTCCATGAAGTTATCCAGCATATACTGGATGCTGCGGCGCACAGGACTCATATCACCCGTAGGCACCAAAGCTCCCAAATTGATCAGAGAATCCATAATCCGCTGTCCATCCTTGGAAGCAATGCCGTAGAGCGTCTCCATCAGTCCTTCGCGGACGTTCGACTGGATTTGCCCCATCATGCCAAAATCGTAGAAAATCAGACAACCGTCAGCACTAACTGCGATGTTGCCGGGGTGTGGGTCAGCGTGGAAAAAGCCGTCGTTGAGCAACTGGCGCAAATAAGCTTTTGCGCCCAACTGAGCGATTAATTTACGATCGATACCGGCCGCTTCCAAAGCTTCGTAGTGGCTGATTTTAATCCCCGGCAGGTATTCCAAAGTCAGCACTCGCGGAGCCGCGTACCGCCAATAAACCCTCGGCACCCGCACCCAGTCACAGTTGCTAAAATTGCGGCGAAAAGTATCAGCATTGCGGCCTTCATGGAGATAGTCAATTTCCAGCCACAGAATGCGACAGCATTCCTCATAAATCCCCATCCAATCGCGGCCGCGGCCCCACTTAGGATGGTTTTGAAAGTAGCGGGCTATTCCCTTAAGAATTTGCAAATCGATCTCGAACAGTTTCCGCAGTCCCGGCCGCTGCACCTTGACCACCACTTCCGGGCCCGAATGCAGTTGAGCTTTGTGTACCTGACCCAGACTGGCAGCAGCCAGGGGCACCGGGTCAAAGCTGCGGTAGAGTTCTTGAACAGTCTTGCCCAAGTCTTGCTCGACAATTACCTCTAACTGCTCGTAGCTGAAAGCAGGCACTTTATCTTGCAGCTTAGAAAGTTCCTCGACAAACTCTGCCGGGAACAAATCGGCGCGGGTAGAAAATAACTGCCCCACTTTAATGAAAGTTGGCCCCAAATCCAAGAGTGTTTCTCGAACCCAGATAGCTTGAAAGCGCCGTCTGGCAACTTTCTTTTCTTCAGTCACGCCTCCCCAGTAGCTCCAATTTTTGCTGTCGAGCCACAGCGAAGCCAGCCAGAGCAAGACAAAGGCCCAAATGTCGAAGAAGCGCCGCTTCCGGGAGTATTTTTCGCGATTCCAGCGATAAGCTTTACTTTTGTAGGATTTACTAGGAGTTTTTTGCTCATCGGCTTCGCCAGTGTGCTTGGGGGAGCGCTGGCGATTAACAGAGTCATCAAGGAGAGCAGACACTTGGGTTCCCAAATTGCTTATTTTATGTTGTTGCTTTGATTGAAAGTAGGAGCGCAGGAGCGCAAAGCAGTGCGCTCACGTTGTAAATAATAGTTGTGGTCGAGTCGATCCCTAGGGCAAACAGCTGCGGTAACGCTGCAATTCCGATCGCACCAGAGCCACTTCGGCGCGCAGCTCGTCAATAGTCGCTTGCAAATCAGCGGGATGGATGTCTTGAATGGTGGTGGTGCGATCGGTGCCAGTTCTGGTCTGCATCGCCTCATCCGAAGCTCTATTGGCCCGTTCCACAACTCGATCGGTGAACTGCCGCAGGCGTTCTCTTTGTTCTGCGTCAAATTTGCCGAGTTCAGAGAAAGCGTTGGTGGCCGCGCTTTCTAATTGCTCGTACAGTGCTTCGGCAAGTGCTCTGCCTACAAAAAAAGCATGAACTGGGGGTTTACTCATAAAAAATATTCGGTAAGTGGGAAACTCAGAGTCTTTAGACCTGAGAGGAAAACGACTCGGCGGTTTCAACCGCCTTGAATCCCCTTTCGGGGTTAGAGGGGTATGGTTGCCCCTCCAATGGAGATACAGTTGTCTCCTTCCTCCCTTGCGGGGTAATGTTCGTGCAGACCTGGTTATAAAGGCTTGTTAGACCTGCAACACTGTCGAGCGTGACTTTAAAACTGTTTAATTGCAGATGACAGAGCGGAAAACTGGCGTCGCACTCAAGGAGTGTCGTGACCTGAATAACGTCTCCTCCTGAGAGGGGTCTGGTCAGAACAGCTTGTAAGAAATTACAAGCTCAGTGGCTTTAGCCCTGAGTTCCTGACAAAAAATCTCTGTGCGCTTCCGCAACAAATTATAACTTGCTTGTCCCCGATGATGCTTGCTCCCAAAGGAAGGAATTTTGGGGGAATTGACACTCCCACCCCGAGTGTCGGAGATGGGATTCTTGAGATTTAGAACAGTCTAACGCGCCACGGCGTAGCCCTAAAGCGTCGCTTACACTGGCTCAAATTCGAGGTTGGGGTTGCTTTGTACCAAAATGTTTGCAGCTTGGCAGTATTAATACGCGACATCACACCACCTCAGCGCCGCGCACATATTATAACATAATTTAAATCCAAATAGAAAACAGTCCTGCAATTTTTTGCGGGCATTTAGATTGCCGAGGGAATAGGAAATATTCGATAAACTCAGACGGCGACTGTTGGGATTTTCAGATTCGACGGAAGTTTTTGGAAGATAGTCGTTGGCTAGGTAGGGCCTTATTATCTCAACTACTGAGCGGATATTTGCTGACTCATAAAACCAAGTATTTGTCCGCACTTTTAACCAACAAAAACCATACTAATTTGTCGCAGGTTCGGGAAAAGGCATTGTGGGATCTGCCACAGGGGGTGGTGAATCAGGTGCGATCGAACTATCTGAATAGTTGTCACTGCCGCTTGGTATTGCAGGCTCAGGCGATCGCTCGATCGGCGAGGCTATTACTGGTGACGGGGATTCCGACGACGGCCAGGTTTCAGCGCTAGCACTCTCAGGGGCAGGTGGGGCGGGTGGGGCGGGCGGTTCTGGAGGCAGGGGCGCAACTTCCGGTACCGGTGCGGCTTCTGGTTCGGGCTCTGGCTCGATTTCGGTTTGAGGCTCTGGAATGAGGGACTCAGAAGGCTCCTCTGCGGGTTCTGGCGCCGGGGATGGCTCAGATTCCGCTTCGGGATCTGGGGCGGGAGTTTCCTCGTTTGGAGACTCAGAAAGTTCGGCGCTAGTTTCTGAGGACTCGATTTGTTCGGGAATGTTGCTGCTGTCTAAGGGGGGTTTGGGGAGCTTGTTGAGTTCGATGGGGTAGAGAGGGGTGCTTTCGACAGACGGCTGTCCGAACATCGGCTCTGATAAATCGCGGGATTTGAGCAAATCTTCGAGAGATGGGAAGGATTCAATTTTGGGACTATTACTGAGACTGGTGCTGTTGTAGTGCGATGCTAGGTCAAAACCCATCCAGCCTGCAATTGCAGCCGTTACCACAAATGCCACAAAAGTCAACTGCGGCGGGGGAGGTGCGGGCAATCTTAGACTTTGCTTGCCTTTTCTTTTTACTGATACTCGCTCTGTTTCTTGCAGCATGGTGAGCCAATTTTCCACTGTCTGAGGGCGGTTGTGGGGGTCGATTTCGAGTCCCTGAAGGATGGCTCGCTCGATTCCTGGGCTGAGGTTGGGCTGAAATTGCCGTAAGTCAGTCAAGGGAATGCGATCGCGCAGGGGTGCTGCTACGGGCGCCACGCCGGAGAGTAAGTAGTAGAGGGTGGCGGAGATCGCGTAGATGTCAGTGGCCGATGTACATTTACCGTCATGGAGGTATTGTTCGATCGGCGCGTACCCAGGGGAGAGCAAGTTGGTGTGGGTTTGCTTGGTGCCGGCGGTAAAGCCGCGAGCAATTCCGAAATCTATTAACATTACTACGTGAGAATCGGCTCGCCGGATAATATTTTCTGGCTTGATATCTCCGTGCAGCAATCCGCTGTGGTGAACTGTACTTAAGGCTGAGGCTATTTGCCGAATATAGTGCAGGGCCTGGGCTTCTGGGAGCGGCCCATCGGTTTCGACTATTTGGGCGAGAGTTTGGCCCGGAATGTAGTCCATTGCAATAAAAGACTGTCCGGCTTCTTCAAAAAAGTCGATTACCCTGACTATGTTGGGATGCTGACACCGCGATCGCTGTTGGGCTTCGGCAATAAACTGCTGCTGAAATTGGGCAGATTCTGGGTGTTGGCGCAGACTTTCGTTGAGGGTTTTGAGTACGACGGTTTGGTTTAAATGGGTGTGGATAGCTCGGTAAGTGATGCCGAACCCTCCTATCCCTAAAGTCGCGTTAATTGTGTATTTGCCCTGTTGCAGGACTGTTGCTGGCGCTAAGTTCATCTTCAGTTGATGCCGTTTCCCAAACTATGCTACCGCCTTTGGGTTATTTCGCAGAGTTAGGGGTGAGGTTCGATCGGCGCCCTAGTTTGAGCTTTAGCTCTGCTATATCTTTAATCTTGGCATCCCCACGTCATTTTATCTGTAGTAGCGTGAAACTTAACGCTCCGGCTTTCCAATAATAAAAATCCCGCTCTTGTGGAACGGGAAAGCCATCAGGGTGCATCTATAATATCTGACTCTAACTTGTGGGGGGTACAACCCCTCATTGCTTTAGCAAGTCTTTAAAATTAGCCGATTTTTGTAAAAATTTAGGTTTTATGTTGACTTATGAGCAATCTTATGATCGCTAAGATTGCCGGATGGCGATCTTGAGCTTGGGGAATTGACACTCTCACGTCTGATGTTGCTCCCAGAGTCAAACATTACAGACCAGATTACCTTTTTGGCTCTGATGAAGTTCAGGCGAGCGGCATAAAATAACAAAGAGGCATCGTATGGGGCTTAATCTTGAGACTGCACATGGCTCAAACCTTGTAAATAAAAAGGCTGTAAGCATTCTCCCGACATTTGTAGCCCATAGCCATAAATGCTTCAATCGCTGTTCGCGTTACACAGCAAGGCCTGGAGGCAAGCTCAAGTTCTCCGAAGGGGGGAACTTGAGCTTAAGTTGTCACAAATGGGGTCTTCCTAGTAACGAGAAGCGATAGATTAGCAATTAGCAGCAATTAGTAATTACTTATTCTTTGGTTTGAATATGTCTGTTAAACAATCACATTACGAGACTTTACTAGCAGAGTACAGCGAATCTTCTGCCGCGATCGCCCTGCTGAAAAAATATCGGGTTTACATGGAAATGATTCCGAGTATCCGCCGCGCCCATGAGAGTTTAATCACAATTCCTTTGCCAATTGCGCGCTTGCGGGACGGGGTTTCTTATGCCGGAAGCAGCGGCACTAGCATATCGCCCGGACAGGCAGTTTGTTTGCCCTGCGATTTGGCGATTTTGATGTGCGATCCTGAATGGAAAGTTAAAATTGGAGTGGAAATTTTGATTTTCATTCATCGTCCGGGCGAAGAGTTTTCTGAGTTGCTCGGCCGCTGGCGGCAGTCTCAGGTTTGGCTGGATAAAGGTTACGAATGGGTGATGCCACACCGCTACAGACATATTTACAGCGATGAAGCTGAGGCTGTTCATCCGCTATTTGTTTTGTTTGAGGAAACGCCGGAACTGGTTCAACGGGGTTTGATGGCGGCGGGTTTGCCGTTTGTGGTGGAAAGTTTCGAGTCGGGGAGTGAGGAAGTAGAGGAGGAAGAGTTTCTGGGTAGCGGGGAACTGGGAAGTATTGGTGAAGAGAGTTTTGATTTGTAGGGTGGGTGCGATCGCCTATAGCCATCCTATTGCTTGAAGTAAAGTAGATTTTTTTTTAAACCGCAGAGGGCGCAGAGGGCGCAGAGAAAGAGAAAAGAGAAAAGAGAGAAATATTGATGTTTTTGAATTCCGAATCGGGTTGTTATATGCAGATATTCAAAAATCTTTTGGGTGAGGAAAGGAATGTTTATGCTCCCCCTAGATTCAGGGAGTAACTCTAAAATCTACAATCTAAAATCGAATGACCCATCTAGCTGGGCCGGAAATGTTAGCTCTCATGCTGGCTGCGTCGCCTAATGTAAAGGTGTGTCTTGATATTTTCCCCTCCAGCATGATATCATCAGGCTGCTCTATTTGGTTTGTTAATTTAGATGGGTTGTTAATAGAAAATTTACTAAATGAACCGCAGAGAACGCAGAGACCACAGAGGGGAGAGAAAGAGCAAATTATAATTTATTGATATGAGTATAATTTTCTATTAAACTGGAGCTATTGAAATGATATTGTTAAAACCCTGGCGTTTATTTTTATTAGGTCTAGTTTTTGGGATGGCTGTAATTTTATCAAATTGCGGCACTCCTTCAAACACTGTTAGCAATAATTCTCCAAGTCCGACAACTCCTGCTCCGGTTCCGGCTGGGGCTTTAGTTTACGGTGCGGGCGGGCCGCCGATTAATCTGGAACCGGGAAATATTACTGATGGCAATTCGGTGATTGTTATCGACCAAATTTACAATCGCTTGACTGATTTTAAACCGGGAACTGTGGAAATTGAGCCGAGTCTCGCTACTGAATGGTCAAGTTCTAAAGATGGTAAAACTTGGACTTTTAAGTTGCGTTCCGGGGTAAAGTTTCACGACGGTACGGATTTTGACGCGGAAGCTGTTAAGTTTAATGTGGATCGCTGGTGGGATGCGAAAAATCCTAACGGTTTTCGAGAAGCGGGCAAGAATTATCCGATTTGGAAAAATCTTTTTGCCGGCTTTAAGGGAGAAAAAGATTCTTTAGTAAAAGATGTGACGGTTGTTGATAAGTTTACAATTAAATTTGTTTTAAATCGACCTTTTGCTGCTTTTCCGTCGGCGATTGGGCATTGGTGACAAGTTAAGGCTGTAAGTCTTTTGTCAAGAGGCTTTCGGAGAGTTCTTAAAAAAGAATTGGTCAGACCCTCGTTGCTTTTCAGGAAAAGGGGCAATAATTAACTTAACATTCGGTTTTCGCTGCTGTTTAATAATGCCTAAATCTCGATTTTGGGGGTCAGCAAAATACTTGATTGGATCTGTTGCTTTACCTTTATGATGAGCCATAGTAAAATGATAAAGACCGCGATAAATCATTTCTAAAGAAATCTGCTCAAAAGGTAGAGCTAGTTCATCAGCTACCGCATCACCTAAATCTACTAAAACTGCATAAAATAACCAAGTTGCCCAAATCTGTAATTTAATCCCATTGATTGAACCCGTCCATAAATAGCTTAAATCTAACAGCCTTTTTACAATATTAAAAGCTTCTTCAATCCGCCAACGTCTTCGATACAAATCTGCTACTACATAAGGGGGTAATTTTTCTGGCTCTAGCACACTTGTTAAATAAGAATGCCAGGTTTTTTCTGAACGAACTTCAATCAAACGTAAGGTAATAAACGGAGTTTTCTTCGTTCCAGACCCCAAACGTATCTTACGGTCTCGCAGTCCATAACTATCGGTAAATACTTCCTCTACTTTGATGGCGGCTCCTTTCTTTATTCGGGTAATAAAGTTAACCTTTTGCTCAATTAATTTTAACCAGAAACTAAAGTGATAAAAGCCTCTATCTAATAGTAATAACGTATTTTCGCTGACTAAATTGAGGATATTCTCTTCAAGTTTTACATCAGATTCTTTCGCATTTTCGGTAAACCAAATTTCGACTGGCAATCTAGTTACTAGATCAATTACTGTACTTATTTTCCCCGCCAATTGTCCTATTTTAGCTGACTCTAAGTTTGATAATTTCCGAAATAATGCCTCTAATATTGAACTATCTATAATCCAAATCTGCTCAAATCTTGTTAATGTAAACTGAATACTTTCTGGTAAGGTTCGTTGATTTCTCCTCTGCCAATTTGTTCTTAAACGCGGTAATAAATCCTTAAATACTTGTTCAAACAGCTCATCCGTAAAGGTCAAAAATCTTTGTGAGAGTGCTTGTTGGCTGACGGACGTGGGATTACACCACAGAAAGCCGTCTCTCGTTAACATTCGGGTCAGCTCTCTTACCCCTGCCACATCTCGCCATAGTAAGGTTAAGACCGCAGCCATCATCAATGGCAAGTTGAGAATTCGGTCTCGAAGTTTTAGCTGACGGTAGGAATTTTCCTCCCAAAGCATGGCTGGTGTCAGTAATGCTTCTAGTTGCTGGGCAATTACTTCATCCTCTATCAGTGGTCGTTGTTTCTTTTTCGCGTGGTCCCGATTGGTAGTTCTGGTCTTGGTCATGGCTGGTCATAATTGCTCAACTACTTGCCTATTCTGAGTTTCATCTATTTTTTAACCAATGTAAATACCCCCTTGACAATTTACCCATCACCTTAACTTGTCACTAATGGCGATTGGGTCGGGTTATTTCGGGATGGCGAGTCCGGCGGCGGTGAAAAAAGCGGGTGCTAAATACGGCACTCCGGGGTCGCTGGCGGTGGGTACGGGGCCTTTTGTGTTTCGGGAATGGCGATCGGGCGATCGCATTGTTTTGGAGAAAAATCCGAATTATTGGAAAACGGGTACGCCAAAAGTCAATCAATTGGTAATTCGTTTTGTTGATGATCCGGCGGCGAGACTGGCTCAGCTACGAGCTGGACAACTTGATTTTACTGTGGATTTAACGCCGGATCAATTGCAAGAAGTTCAGGGAGATCCTAATTTAGAAGCTGTTGTGCGACCTTCTTTTAATGTCGGTTATTTAGCATTAAATCCGAGTTACGAACCTTTGTCAAAACCGGAAGTCAGGCGGGCGATCGCCCAAACAATTAACAAGCCAGCAATAGTCAAAGCTTTCTGGGGAGAACTCGGAAAACATGATTCGCAATTTATCCCGCCTGCGCTGAATTGGGCGGCGTCCGATCGAGTTAAAGATGATGAATTTAACCCACAGCAAGCTAAAGCAATGCTGGCGAAAGCCGGTTATCCGAACGGTTTTGATTTGGATTTGTGGTATATGCCCGTTAGCCGTCCATATTTTCCCACGCCGAAGCCGATTGCTGAGGCTTTGGCGGCGGATTTGAGCGCGATCGGGATTCGGGTAAAATTGCTGACAAAGGATTGGTCTGCTTATTTAGCCGATCGGCTCAAACCTCCCGGCTTTCAAGCTTTTATGTTGGGTTGGACAGGAGATTATGGCGATCCAGACAATTTTTATTATCCTCACTTCGGGCCGGGTTCGACGGCGGATTTGGGAAATTGGAAAAATCCGAAAGTTCTGGAACTTTTGGATCGGGGGAGGGCGAGTGGCGATAAAGCAGCTAGGGCGAAAATTTATGCGGAAGTTAGCGAGATTTTGCATGGGGAAGCTGTGCGTTTGCCGATCGTACATTCACAGCCGCTTTTAGGGAAACGCAAGAATATTCAAGGTTGGATTCCGAGTCCTTTGGGGTCTGAGTCTTTTGAGGATGTTAGTAAGTCTTGAATATGGCAGATTTTCCTTGTATCTAATTGTGTAGGGGCGGGTTTTACCAACAATATAGCCCTAATACCGACAATCTCAAAAACCCGCCCTCTTCTCTTGGTGGTTCCCTAAAAAAGGGCGGGTTTATCTATATTTTTAGTCATGCCAAATATTGCTCATAAAAAAAAACCTACCAATCACATAATAATATGTGAAAAAGCCGTAAAATCCGAGCCGATAGAATCTATATAAAAAACATGATTAATTATATTGTAAAACGTTTACTAGGACTATTGCCCGTCCTTTTCGGAATCACTCTGCTAGTATTTATCTTTTTGCATTTGATACCAGGAGACCCAGCTACAGTGCTTTTGGGAGAACGGGGAACTCCCGAACAGGTGGAAATTTTGAGAGCGAGATTAGGTTTAAATCAGCCTTTACCTTTGCAATATTTTGCGTTTTTATGGAGTTTGCTGTGCTTGGATTTGGGAAATAGCATTATTAGCGGTATCCCCATAATTGATGAAATTACAAGTCGCTGGCCTGCTACTTTTGAACTGTCTGTGGTGGCGATGTTGGTGGCACTGGTTATCGGAATTCCGGCGGGGATTTTGGCTGCTGTTCGGAAAAATAGCTGGCTGGACAATCTAGCGATGAGTGGTTCGTTAATTGGCGTATCTTTGCCGGTGTATTGGTTGGGATTGATGTTGATTTATTTGTTTGCTGTTTATCTGAAATGGCTACCTCCTAGCGGGCGCATTAGTGTAGATTTAGGGTTTGGTTTTAAGTCGATTACGGGTGTTTATGTTTTGGATGCGTTGCTGAGATGGGATTTGGTGGCTTTGCGGGATGCGATCGCCCATTTAATCCTGCCAGCTTTGACTTTAGGAACTATTCCTCTGGCTATTATAGCTCGCATCACTCGTTCTGCGATGCTGGAAGTGCTTTCTCAAGATTACATCCGCACTGCGAGGGCGAAGGGATTGCCGGAATATTGGGTGATTTTGAAACACGCTTTGAAAAATGCGTTTTTGCCGATCGTCACAACTATCGGTTTGCAGTTCGGCACTCTTTTAGGCGGCGCTATTCTGACGGAAACGATTTTCTCGTGGCCGGGAATTGGTTCTTGGATTTATAGCGGTATTCTGACGCGGGATTACCCAATAGTCCAAGGTGGAGTAATTTTTGTGTCTGTGACTTTTGTACTGATTAATCTGGCGGTTGATATTTCCTATGCTTTTTTAGATCCGAGAATTCAGTACCGTTAATTAAAAGGATATCAGACACGAAATGCTTGTTTAACATCCGGCCGCAGCAAGTAGTAAATGCTAGCTACTGCAAAACCCAGAGTTAAAAAATTGACTGCTGTACCGCCGCTGCCAAACATTTTGACAATTTGCGCGAGGGTGGCGATGATATGGACAATTAACGTTCCCGTCCAAGCCCAATTTTTGAGTTGAAACAAACCCCAAGTTAAGAGTAAAGAGAGGAGACCTAAAATAAAACTAATTCCAGCAAAAATTGCAATGAAGCCGCCAATTACAGTGCCAACTTTTGCCCCGCCGAAAGCCGCACCGAGACCACCAAAAATGCCAGCAAAAAGTAAGATGAACAAGCCGTCAAGGAGGCTGAAAATGCCGCTAATTAGCTGCAAAATTGCCAGAACGGTAACGCTTTGAGGACGATTCATTTTTGTTTATTTTCCATTTTTAAGGGGATTTGGAAAACATTTTACCCTGTTGTGGGCACAGGGCTGATATGGATTCAGGGTTTACGCACCGCTACCCGTGAAACCGGGTTTATGAGAATAAGTGTGTCCATAGTGTGCCGTTGCGAGATTCGCACTGGCATATATCCCGCAGCGAGGGGCTCACGAGTCGGCAATGACCGAGTTTAGTCGATCGCCCGCTGCCCGATCGGCCTTTGTTGCTGCTGAGGATCACGCCCCGATCTCCCAAAAATGATATTATTTATTAAAATATATTTTTATTTGCCAGCAGCCGGGAGCGATTTTGTTTAGATCCACCTCTTTTGGCTGAAAAAACTTAACATTTTTTAATAACTTGCAAAGATTAGCTATAATTGTTTACAGGTGCGGGTTGGGGAACTTTTTTGAAATCACCCGATCGGATGAGTCTGAAAGACGATGCCAAGCATCAGCAAAAATTTTACCTTTAAGGTAATCCTGAGATTAAATTAGGTGAGTCGGTATGATCGTTAGCCCTAAAAAGGAAACTGCTCAGGTCAAGGTGGAAGATACTCAGACTGTAGACACCAATCAGACTGTAGACACCAAGGCCGCAGAGACCAAAATTGCAGATAAAAAAACCGCCCAAAAGCAGTCTCCGAAGAAACCCGCGCGCAAACCGCAGCGGTGGGCGATTGGGTTGGTTGCAGCCGGGTTGCTAGCTGTACCGACCACAATATATATAGCAAAAAGCCGATCGCAGCCGAAAGTAGATGCGATCGCCACTATGACAGTGCCGGTGGAAGCGCAAAACCTCACGGTGCGGATCACGTCTAGCGGCACGGTGCAGCCCGTACAGCGCGTGAATCTCAGCCCCAAAGGCTCCGGCCGGATCGCAGAATTATTTGTCGAACAGGGCGATAAAGTCGAAGCAGGACAAATCGTGGCCCGCATGGAAAGCCGCGATGTAGAAGCTCAACTCGCTCAAGCTAAAGCCCGCGAAGCCAGCGCGCGAGCTAGACTGGCCAAAATCGAAGCAGGAAATCGATCGGAAGACATCGCCAGCGCCCGAGCGCGCTTAGAGCAAGCCGAGGCCAGTCTCGCGCAAGCCCAAGCCGGTAGCCGCGTTGAAGAAGTTGCAGGAGCCAGAGCCCGCTTGCAGCAAACTCAAGCTGGCTTACAGCGACTGCGAGCCGGCAGCCGCGTTGAAGAAGTCAGCCAAGGGCGAGCTCGTTTAGCCCAAGCTCAAGCTCGTTTAGCAGACGCTCAAACTGGTAGTGTAAAACAAGAAATTGCCCAAGCACAAACGCAAATTGACTCGAGTAAAGCCCAAGCCGAACTAACAGCTCAACGGGTGGAACGCAACCGACCTTTAGTTGAAGAAGGTGCTCTGGCTAAAGATAAACTGGATGAATTAATTAAAGAAAATCGCACTGCCCAAGCTAAATTAATAGAATCTCAAAAACGCCTGCAACAACTGCAAGAAAGTCGGGAGTCCCAAATTCAGCAACTGCAAGCTGCTGTGCAAGTCGAGCAGCAAGCATTGAACCAATTGCAAAACGGCACGCGCTCCGAAGAAATTGCGAGAGCCGAAGCAGAAGTTGCCGAAGCTAGAAGCAAATTAGCGCAGCTAGAAAACGGCAACCGTCCAGAAGAAATCGCCAAAGCCGAAGCAGCAGTTGCTGAAGCCAAAAGTCAATTGGCCGCACAAGAAAACGGTTCTCGCCCGGAAGAAATAGCTCAAGCTCAAGCTGAATTAGAGGAAGCTCAAGCTCAAGTACGCTTTCAAGAAGTGCAGTTAGAAGATACGAAAGTTCGCGCTCCTTTTGCTGGAATTATTACCCAAAGATACGCCATTCAAGGAGCTTTTGTAACTCCGGCCACTTCGGCATCGGAAGCTACTTCGGCAACTTCGACATCGATTGTCGCTCTAGCTAGAGATGTGGAGGTTTTGGCGAAAGTCCCGGAGGCTGATATCAGTCAAATTAAATCTGGTCAAGAAGTTGAAATAGTGGCTGATGCTTATCCAGATAAAGTGTTTAAAGGTCGCGTTAAATTAATTGCGCCGGAAGCTGTTAAGGAACGGGATGTGACGCTATTTCAAGTGCGAGTTGCCATTGATACGGGCAAAGATTCGCTGCAATCGGGGATGAATGTAGATTTGAGATTTGTTGGTCAAAAGCTGAGCAATGCTTTAGTTGTGCCGACGGTGGCAATTGTGACTAATAAAGGTCAAACGGGTGTGCTGGTTCCTGATGAGAAACAACAGCCGCAGTTTAAGCCTGTTACGGTTGGATCGACTATTGGCAACAAGATTCAGATTTTGGAGGGTGCAAAAGCGGGCGATCGCGTTTTTACCGAACTTCCTCAAGGTAAAAAGCTGGAGGATATTATCAAGAATCAGAAATAGGGCATAGGGCATGGGCCACAGGGCAGGGGGCCTTATTTATCTCGATCGCTCTAGGGTGTTTTCTTTCCCCGGACATCCCCCCTAACCCCCCTTCTTAAGGGGGGGACAAGAGCAGTCATTCGATTTTAGATTTTAGATTTTAGATTTTGGATTGACTTGCGCGAGATAAATTCGGGGGCTTGAGGATTTTAGATTTTAGATTTTGGATTGATTCCACGGATAAATCCGGGGGCTTGTACCATCAAGAAATTCTTGGTCAAAGTCCCTCTTAATAAGGGGGAGTTAGGGGATCTAGACTCGGCTACAAGCGAGTTTATTATGGGTTTAAATATTAAGTTGACACCAATAATCCCAGTCCCAAATCTAAAATCTAAAATCTAAAATCGAATAATCCAATCCCAAATCGAAAATCGAAAATCTAAAATCGAATAATCCCCAATCTAAAATCGAAAATCTAAAATCTAAAATCGAATTATGGATATTGTTGAAAGCGTCAAAATGGCTGTCACAACTTTGATGGCAAACAAGCTTCGCAGCACCTTGACGATGTTAGGAATTATCATCGGCAATGCTTCTGTCATTTCGATGATCGGTATCGGCGAAGGAGCTCAAACATTTATCGAAGGACAGGTTAACTCTCTGGGTTCAAACTTGCTATTTATTATTCCCGGAAGTCCTGAAGCACAAAGCCGCCCGGTGATTCCGCCCCAGACTTTAGTAGTGGAAGATGCAGAGGCGATCGCATCTCAAGTTGCTTCTGTCGAAGAAGTCGCACCAACTCTCAATGATAGTCAACTCGTTACCTACCGCAACAAAAATGTCTCATCTTCCATTGTCGGAACTACCCCAGAGTTTCTGACAGTCAGAAGCTTTGATGTTGCCCAAGGTCGATTTTTAAACAAATTAGATTTAGAAAGACAGGAAAATGTGGTTGCTTTAGGATCGGAAGCAGCCGAACAATTGTTTGGTAATACACCGCCACTTGGTCAATACATCCGCATCAAAAACTCGACTTTTCAAGTGATTGGTGTCATGCAGGCGAAAGGCTCAAGTTTTGGCGACAATCAAGATATGAATGTTTATTTGCCGCTGACAACAATGGCAAATCGGATCGTAGGTCGCTCGTCTCCCTACGGTACAAAAGTAACATTTATTTCGGTTTCCATTAAAGATGAAAGTATGATGCAAGCAGCCCAATTTCAAATAGAAAATTTGCTCAGGTTGCGTCATAAAATTACAAAAGAAGATGATTTTACTGTTCGCAACCAGAAAGATTTAATGAATACTTTGGGCAGTATTACTGGTGCTTTGACGTTGATGCTGGCTTTCGTGGCGGCAATTTCGCTGTTTGTAGGCGGCATCGGGATTATGAATATCATGCTGGTTTCTGTTACCGAACGCACGAAGGAAATTGGATTGAGAAAGGCGATCGGAGCTTCTCAGCAAGATATCCTAATTCAGTTTATGATCGAGTCTGTGATTTTGTCAGCGGCAGGCGGGGCGATCGGCACTGGATTCGGTATCGGCGGCGTGCTTTTAGTCGCTGCTTTTACTCCCCTGCAAGCTAGTGTTTCCCCAATGGCGATCGCACTTGCAGTCGGTGTTTCCGGCAGTATCGGCTTATTTTTCGGCATCGTACCTGCAAAACAAGCTGCTAAATTAGACCCGATTGTGGCATTGAGAAGTGCTTAAGAAGTCAATAGTCATTAGTCATTAGTCATTGGTTATTTGTTGGTTTCAATTACCAATGCCCGATGCCCGATGCCCGATGCCCGATGCCCAATTCTAAATTTCCAATTCCCAATTCCCAAATTATGAATTTTATTGAAAGCGTCAAAATGGCCGGTCAAACGCTACTAGCCAACAAAACTCGCAGCAGTTTAACAATGATCGGGATGATTGTCGGCAATGCCTCAGTAATTGCGATGATTGGAATTGGAGAAGGAGCTCAAAAATTTGTAGCAGGACAAGTTCAATCCCTGGGTACAAATGTATTAATCGTGAGGCCTGGAGTTCCCAACGCGAGGCGAAGTACCATCTCAAGTGCGCCTCAAACTCTCGTATTGCCAGACGCAAAGGCGATCGCAACTCAAGTCCCATCCGTTCAAGGCGTGTCAGCAGAACTTAACAGTTCTGAAATAGTTCGCTACAGCAACAAAAATGTTTCGTCTCTAATTTTTGGCACAATTCCAGAGTTTCTAGAAGTTAGAAGCTTTGAAATGGCAAAAGGGCGGTTTTTGACCGAACTTGATGTTAAGCAAAGTAACCAAGTTGTAGTGCTCGGTTCAGAATTAGCCGAGAAACTTTTTGGCAATACAAATCCCTTGGGCGAACAAGTGCGGATCAAAAATGTCAGCGTCAAAGTAATTGGAGTATTGGCGCCCAAAGGCACATCTTTTGGTACGAATTTTGATAATTCCGCCGCTGTGCCGATCACCACAATGGCCAATCGCATAGTCGGGCGCAAATCTCCCTACGGTTTGGCTGTCACGTCGATATTTATTTCGATTAAAGATGAATCGCAAATGGACGCGGCGCAATTTCAGGTAGAAAACTTGCTGAGATTGCGGCACAAAATTACTACCGAAGATGATTTTACTGTCAGAAATCAGAAAGATTTAATGGCAAGAATGGGGGCCATTTCCGGCGCTTTGACTCTGATGTTAACTGCTGTTGCCAGCATTTCCCTATTAGTCGGCGGAATTGGGATTATGAACATTATGCTTGTGTCCGTTAGCGAACGCACTCAGGAAATTGGGCTCAGAAAGGCGATCGGCGCATCTCAACAAGATATCTTGTTTCAATTTATTGTCGAAGCTGTGATTTTATCCGCTGCCGGAGGGATAGTCGGTACTTGCGTAGGTGTCGGTGGTATCTTGCTTGTAGGTAATTTCACGCCTTTGCAAGCTGGAATATCACCCGTGGCGATCGCCCTTGCTGTCAGTGTATCCGGTGCAGTAGGCCTCTTCTTCGGCGTTGTCCCCGCCCGCCAAGCCGCCAAACTCGACCCGATCGCAGCTTTGAGGAGTGCTTAATAAATATCTACTTAGTCCGTTACACAATCCGCTCATTTATGATATGGGAATAGGGGTTATATAAAAATTTAAAAAAAATGTTTTTTTGTAAAGATTTAACAAAATGGGACTGTTTGAGGAACTTTTTT
Organism: Microcoleus sp. Z1_B2; assembly: GCF_036700325.1. Lineage (NCBI taxonomy): Bacteria > Bacillati > Cyanobacteriota > Cyanophyceae > Oscillatoriales > Microcoleaceae > Microcoleus > Microcoleus sp. Z1_B2. Next base: position 103,661 of record NZ_JAUBOQ010000012.1, on the reverse strand, counting down.
AAAGAGTATTTTGACTTACATTTACAGCGCAAAAGTTCATCAAAAACCCATTAAATGTTAAAGATTTAATAAACCTTTATTGTGGCGTTTGCTTACGAACAACAAAGTTTAATAATATTAAATCTGGGGTAAACAGACTTAAGCATCTACAGAGTTTACGAAACCTTTGCGATTTAATCAAAATATCCAATAAATCAACATGGCATCCCTGACCCCTAGTCCTCAATTTGACTATCTCGAAGGAACCACCCAACCAGACAGATTTAACGCTTTGGATGGCAACGACATAATTTATGCCAACAGCGGAGACGACTATCTCGAAGGCGATGTCGGCAAAGACAAAATCTGCGGCGACCAAGGCAACGATACTATCATTGGCGGTGCAGACGACGACATCCTCTGGGGAGGCAAAGGCAGCGACCTAATTGGTGGCGATTCCGGCAACGATCTCATCTACGCGGGCGCCGGTAGCGATACCGTGAGCGGCGGCACAGGCGATGATATATTTGCCATTGCTAAAGGCAGCGGCGGCCCAACTTTAGCCACAGCCGATAACATCGCCGACTTCGGCAACGGCAATGACAAAATTCGATTGCTAGACGGCCTGGGCTTTGAAGATTTAAACATCCAGCAAGGCACCGGCGCTAACAGCAACAGCACCATAATTCAAGACAAACTCACGGGCGAGTATTTAGTAGTATTACCGGGAGTCAACAGCAACACAATCAACCGCGACCAATTCACCAATCAGCTATCGGGAAACCCTGTCATTGAGTGGAACGGAGTCATGCTGAATGCAGTGCGGACAGCCAACAGTGCGCCTCCTCTGGCCTCCCGCAACATGGCAATGGTTCACGCAGCCATTTACGATGCTGTTAACTCGATCGGCAAAAAATACAGCCCTTACCAGGTCAACATAGATGCACCAGCAGGCACATCAGCAGAAGCTGCCACCGCCGCAGCCGCCCATCGCGTCTTAGTCAGCGTCTACCCAGCGCAAGCAGCCACATTCAACGAAGTATACGCATCGTCTTTAGCTAAAATTACCGATGGCAAAGCTAAAGAAGACGGGATTGCCCTCGGACAGCAAGTTGCCGACCAAATTATCAGTTTGCGGAATACAGACGGCATCGCCAAAGTAGTGGAGTACAACCCCTCAAGCAACCTTGGCAGTTGGGTTCCGACTCCCCCCGCCCTTGCCGCCCCGCTGGCACCACAGTGGGGAGAAGTTACTCCCTTTGCCATGACTAGCGGTTCTCAGTTCCGCCCGCCCGGCCCGCCCGCCCTTGACAGCGCGAAGTACGCAGAGGAAGTTAACTACGTCCAAGAAATCGGCAAAAGTGACAGCCTCACACGCACCCCAGACCAAACAGTCATCGCCAAATTCTGGGCCAACGGCGCTGGGACGTTTACCCCTCCGGGTCACTGGAACCAAATCGCCGAAGAAACAGCGACTCTCACTGGTCAATCCTTAGAAGATAGCGCCCGCTTATTCGCCCTGCTGAATATTGCTCTCGCCGATGCAGCTATTAGTTGCTGGGATGCCAAGTACCAGTACAATTTATGGCGGCCGCTGACAGCTATCCGCCAAGCTGACACAGACAACAATCCCAACACGACAGCCGACCCCCTGTGGACGCCTCTGCTAACTACTCCGCCGTTCCCTGAGTATACCTCGGGCCACAGTACCTTTAGTGGTGCCGCCGATCCTGTTATGAGTGCTGTATTTGGTTCAGATTACGGCTTTGCCGATCGAGGCGATCCATCTGTCAACACTTTGCGAACCTACGAGAACTTCAGCGAAGCGGCCGACGAATCGGGTATAAGTCGAATTTACGGAGGGATTCATTTCATGAGTGCTAACGTAAATGGTTTGAGTGCGGGTAGAAATCTGGGGAATTATGTTCTCCAGAATTTCTTAACAGCCTAGGAAAGTTGGGACGGGTTTACGAGATTGCTGAGATGTTGCACCATTTTCAATAATCTTTTTAGGAACAGGCAAGATGCCTGTTCCACAAGAAATCAACTCTTTGTGGAACAGGCATCTTGCCTGTTCCTAATTATTCCAGCAGTTCTACAGTGCCGAGATACCCGTCTACTCGCACTTTTTGACCGTCTCGGAAGCGAGTTGTAGCTTCAGCAATATTCATAACTGCGGGAATTTTGTACTCGCGAGCGATTATTGCTCCGTGAGATAGTTGGCCGCCAACTTCGGCGATAATTGCTGTTGCTCCTAATAGCAGCGGTGCCCAACCTGCATCGGTGTAAGGAACTACTGCGATCGCATTTTCTCCTAAATCCGTGCTCGCAGTGCGGCAAATCTTGACAAAGCCTTCGACACTACCAATACTTGCTGGAATTCCCTGGATGATATTAGTTTCCGATGTTGCGGAGTCGATCGCCCTTGTCTGAGAATTCGGCAGCAAATTGCCGTAGACTACAGGGGGAATCGGGCGATCGCGATCGGCTTTTAACTGTTGGCGCCTTTGGCTAATTGTATCCTGAAAAGAAACACTCGCGCCGCTGCGAATCCACTGCTGAATTTCCCCAAATTCCAGATAAAAAATATCCCCGCTTTCCTGAAACACCTGCATTGCCAATCCGCAAGCTTCAATCTCCAAAAAAGTCCACCGTAAATGAGCCAACAACCGCGCGTAAATTTCGCTAATTTCGTTTTTGACAAGCGCTCTTTCTTGACATTTATCTAATCGCCACTTCTGCGAAAAAGTCAATTTTGTTTCACGCTTTTCAACTAAATTATTTTCGGCTTTTTGAGCCATATTTATTAGCAACTTTTGATAAACTTCCGGTTGTTCTCGCCAAGTAGGAACAGCAATATCCGTTCCCACCTCGCTCAAATATCCGTAAATATCAAGCCACTTTTCAAAATCTGCTTGTAAAGCCGGAGTTTCCGCAAATGTCTGTGCTAAATCTGCGACTGAACCAGTTTCGTCAGACTGCGAAACACCAGCTTGTCGCAATTTCTGAGCCAACTGCTGTAAAGCTCGCACCGAAGCAATTTCAGGAGCGCTGTCATTAGCCAGCCAGTCATCATTAACGCGAAAAATTGCCTTGCGAATAGCCAGCCCGATCGGCCCTAATATATTGTAGTAAGTAATCGGTTTCAGCCACTCCTGAATTTGCTCCGCTCTCTCCAACAATTCCAACAAATATTGATAATCGAGCCTTGGGCATTGGGCATTGGGCATTAATATTTCTTCTTCGCTCCAACCTCTTCCTTCTTCCTTCTTCCCTCTTCCTTCTTCCTTCTCCAGACTTTGCAGTGCCGGGAGGAAAATAGAACTACGATCGCCCTTAAATTCTGCATTGAGCGCCCTTTCTCGCTGCACCAGACGCCACAAACCAGGCAAAGAAGGCAAAATCTTCCCCAAAGGCGGCTTGCCCATCTTTTGCCCTCTCAGCAAAAATTCCAAACCCTGCTCCGGCAATCCCATCATCCGAAAGATTTCGCCCAACAAAGTAGCATTAAAATAGGCATGAGAACCCAGCAAAGTTGCCGTTTCATTAAAGTTTAAGCCACTGGCGCGATCGCCCAAAACCACCTTGAAAATCTCCCCCCAAACCCCGCAAGTTAGCGGCCGATTAATCGACCAAGTTAGGGGGCGAATTGCACCGGGAATCACTTCTGCTGCAATAGTGCGCGTCCAAAACGGCTGTAAATTTGTAATTGGGCGGCTTTGCAAAATCCAAACTTTTTCCCCGTCCCAACTCCACTCAATATCCTGCGGGATTCCGTGAAAAAATGCTTCAATCGCTTGGGCTTGTTTCACCAATTCTGCTAAAATGGGTTGAGCAATAATTGAATTACTTTGAAGTTCAGTTAATTTGTTTTCTAATGATTCAGGTTTACTAAAATCAATTTCTAAATGAACCGGAGTAGATTGTCCGCCGACAACAGCTTCTGCTCCTCCCGGTAAAGCTTCTATAATTACCTGGGAACCGCCATCTAAAGGATTGCGACTGAACATCACTCCCGCAAATTCGCTGTCAATATAAGGCTGAATTAATACAGCCATTTGGGTATCGGGGAGTTGTCGTTGGCGGCGGTAAGCAACAGCTTCGGAAGTCCAATAAGACTGGCGGCAGCGATTAATGCCGTCGAGTAATTCTGCTTCAGTGAAAACAGGGCCAATAGTTTGATATTGTCCGGCGGCAGAACTCGTATCGCCATCTTCTCCCGCAGCAGAAGAACGCACAATCATTCGATTTTGGATTTTGGATTTTAGATTGTGAATGGAAGCATTGGAAATTGACAATTCATCACTATTTCCTCGCTGCCCGATGCCCGATGCCCGATGCCCGATGCCCGCTTCTTGTGATAATACCCAACCAGAAGGTACGTTAAAACCTGCGCGTTTGAGTTGAGACAATTTAGCAGCTTTATCGCCACAGATTGCAGCATCTAACGAATCATCAAGAGAAAACAATTGCTCTGATTTAGATAAAGCCATATCATCACCCTGACGAAGACTAATTGTGAAGAGTAAAAAGGCTAATCCTGCTGCTGCTAAAAATTCGGGCATTGATTGTCGCCACACCCAAACCCAGATTGGGGTACACAGACACCCGCAACGGGAAGCAAAGAGTCTCGCCCGATCGCCCTCACCCCACCACCGCTGTGCCAAACCCCACACCAGCAGCCCCCAAATGCCCGATGATACAGCCACCGGCGGCGAAAATACCAAAAGACCCCAAACAGCATTGGTCACGCCTCCACCTCCGGCGATCGCATATCTGCCCGCAACTAGAGGAATTAACAGGGCAAGTGCGATCGCAGGTGCATCCGGGAAGCAAAATCGCCCCGCCAAAACCGGCAAAATACCCCTGGCAATTTCCGCCAACACCGCCGCAATTCCCGCTAATTTCCCCCCGTGAATGAAAGCAGCAGACACGCCAACATTCCCCGTGCCCAGCGCCCTCAAATCTCGGCGGCTAAACACTCGCACCGTCCATCCCGTTAGCGGTAAAGCACCCAGGCTGAAACTCGCAGCCAACAGCAATGCTATTGTCCCCAACGGCATAAAATCTGCTCTCCTATTTTCAACCTCTAAACATTATGACCTCAATTCTGTCAATTTTTCTGTCTTCCGATATATCAACCAAACGGCATTAGCACTTAAGATAATGTAAAAGTAGAGTAGATAAGGATTTAGCTTAATGATAGATATCAGCTTGACAACTCCTATGGGAGTTCTTGTTGCACCCATCAAGCGAGTAGCGATCGATCTGCTGATGCAGCAGCCAGTGCCGGAATCAAGTGTCAGCTTGACGGCTCCAATAGCAGTTCTTGGTGTTGGCTTTGTTGCCGCAGTTACGATCGGGTCGATCGCCTGGTACAACTCCAAGCGCCCACCCGGTTGGGAATCCAAAGAACGCCCTGATTTTGTACCGAAAGTTGATAAAGACGATTTGATTGCTGATGTTTCTGACTCCAAAGGTAAATAAAACAAAGTTTCTTTAGAGGAATAAAAGCAGGACTTGTGCATTAATTAATGAGAAAACTCGGTCAGTGCGAGTTTGTCATTGCCAGCCGGAGCGCTGCAATTTCAATGGTTCATTTTCCCATTTTTTGCACAAGTCCTAGAAATTTAAAATCCCCATCTAAAATATCAAATATCGGTAATGTGCGCCCTAAGCATCCTAAATATACAGGGCTTACGAAAAAAGTAAGTAGTTTTACATGATACATATAACGTAAGGTGCGCCATAAGCACCATAGATATACAGGACTTACGAAAAAAGTAATTTTAGAGGATTAATATAGGGTAAGGTGCGTCCAGCGCACCTAGAGATTCTGCGTCCAAGACAGATATAGAATTTCTGGATAAATACTTGTGAATATAGTGTAGGGGCTATTCTGAAAAAACCCCTACAAATCGGCGATACCGCGCCAGTTATGCTAGCTTATTTTTGCAGCGGATTGAGTTTCGTAACCGAGCTTTCCTTGGCATCTTCAGCGCTATCTTGGAGGAAACCAGAAGCATCCTTAAAGGCGGCGCCTACTCTCTCTAAAATATTGGCATCGGGATCGCTGCGATCGAATACGGGTTGAGCCTTAGCCGGCTGTCCGTCTGGCGCTTCTAACAGAGTTTTATCTCCGCCGAGTTCGAGGTCGAACTTGTCAGTTTCCATCGGTGCAGAACCCGGATAAAGCAGCTTTGAGGAATTAGATTCAGCGGTAGTCGCAGCCAGGAGACGATCGCCGATAATCGCCAAATCAGCCCGATTCTTTTCTGCTTGAGCAGGGGACTGATTTACTTTAGGATCTGTGGAGGTTTTATAATTCGTGTATCCATCACCGCCACCCTTGTGAGGGTTATTCATTCCTCCAGCTTGAACGGGAGGATTCTCAGGCCGAGCTCCTCGAACATCGCCCGCATTGCAAGCGGTACTGGTAAACAGCAGCACACCTGCCATAAATACAGTCAACAATTGACTCAAAAATTGACCGATACGCAGTCTTTTAAAAAAAGCAGTTACAGTGTTCACAAAACTTTTCCAAATTTTTACTACTACTTGTTAAGAGTAAAAGTTAAGTCCCCATCCCTGCCTCTAACGGCGGTGATACTTTGGTGCCAGTTGCTATCGACTTTTTTATAACTTTAGAGGGATTTCATCAACGGCGGCTATTTTTCCAAAGCCAAGCATAATCATAGGGTGCGCCAGTTCCAATAGTTGGAGGAATTGAAGAGTTTTTTGTTTCTGACCCACCCTACAAGCTCCTAATTAGGGAATTGTTCGACTTTCGCTTCAGCTTGCAAAGTTAGCACACCAGCTTCCACATTTAGCTGCTGAATTCGCAGGGACATTCCCTCAATTTCAAAATTTCGCAAGTTTAAAACCTCACCAGCTTTGTCCGCCAAAGCTTCAGTTAACTCCGGCGAAAATTCCTTGTTTTCGGGATACTCGACATCCTGAAGAGAAATTGCCCAACCGCCCGCTGCGATCTCAGGTTTTGCTGTAAAATAAATTTTTTCATTGGAGGCAGTTTCCTGCACCCATATCTCAGCATTTAAAGCGATTTTTCCGGCTAGCAATTGGCACTCAATAGTTTTAACGTCTATTGTCCGCAGTTGTCCGTCAACAGTAACTTTTAAGTTTTTCAGTTTCCTGCTGATGTATTCGGAATTAAAAGCGCGGTTGATATCGCTTTCTGTTAAAACTGCGCGCGCCCCACCGAAGGCAGGCCCGTTCAGTTCAATTTTGCCAAACATAGCGGTGAGGGGATTGACAGCAATATCCTTGACGTGAATTTGCAATTCTTCCACGCGCAAATCTTGCTGCATTACCAACCCTGTGCCCTCAACGGCAACGGCCTCTACTGAGCCCTGGGCTAGCTGGATCGGATCGGTGTTGACTGTGACAGACAAAGTTTCGGATTCGTCTAATTTGCTCGTAATAGCAATCTCTGCCACTTTGTCGATCGCCTGTTCCCCTAAACTTCTATTTTGTTGAAGCACGCTCAGAATTCCTAATAATATTGTTTTCAAAATAGTAGTTAATACCTAAGTCATTTACCGTCTTCCTCTCGGCTGGTTTCTCGTCTGAAAAAAACTTAGCCAAAGACAGAGGGTTTCCAGAAAATTGCTAAAATTAATCAGGTAGTCTTCGGCGCACTCTACATTGCCCGAAAGCATCCAGCATACAAGCCCCCAGATTCATTCCGAAAGCAGACTCAGGACCGGTGAAATAAGAAACCTGTATCCGATGAAACTTGCCGAACGTATTTATCGGTGGGGTCAATGCTTCAATTCTAAAATCTAAAATCTAAAATCTAAAATCTAAAATCGATTGACTCGGTTGCAAAGCGGTGAAAACTCAAAAACTCGGATTTTTGCCAAAAGTCTTTTCGAGAAGTTCGATCGCCCGGTACAATTAAGTTAAGAGCCGGCACCGCCATTTGCAATGAATCCAGAATCAACTCTCGCTAGACTACAAGCTACACTTCCCGACGGAAAACTGCCTTCTAGCTACGGGGTATACTTCAAAAACACCCTAGTAGCCCTATGTCACGCCCTAGAAGACCACATCTTGCAAACCAGTGGCGGGGACAAGAGCGAACTCCAACCCTTAGTTTTGGTAACGTTTCAGCAGGGTAAATGGTATTTACAGGAAGCCGATCGCTACCTAGATATTGCTAATGCCTCTAGGCGCGTTGTCATAGGTGCAGTAGCCGACAGCGGTTTCGCTACCCACAAAACCGGGCAATTAGAAAATGTATCTTTAATAAATCTCGATGAAAACGACCCCATAATCCAAGAATGGAATTTAATCATCCTCGCCCCGACATACAAAGCAATGGTGCTTTGTCGCGAACTTTCAGATCGGGAATACTTGCCCGAGGGCAAGCCAGAAGTAGATACAGAACGAAAGTTCTACGGTTTGTGGTCGTTTGACCAGTCTTTGGTGTCGGCTGCAGCAGAAATTTTTATAGAACAGACGCGACATTACAACTCTCCTCTGGCAGACACTTTGCTGGAAATGCACCACGAAATCCTGGCAACCAAAGGCCCGCCCTTGGCCGACATTAGTGGCGTGGTATCGCGGATAGTCACTTACCTGCAAAGTTCTCAGCAGCAAATGGTAGCAATTAACCGCCAAACCCGCGAGTTGTGGGAATTGGAAGGTCAAGCTTTGCGTGTCAGTCGTAATTTGAACGCTAACAAACTTCAAGCTTTTCTGCGAATGGCCCAGCGCGTGGACGAACGCGATACCTCAAATCCTACAGCGTCCTTGCAGGTGGCGGCTTTGTCGGAAACTTTGGGTCAACTGCTGGATTTGCCGGCTTTGCAGTTGCGGAGGCTGCGGCTGGCTGGATTGCTATTTCGAGTCGGCTTAATTTCGGCCCCGAATGAGGTGTTCGATCGCACTCCCGATGCTTTTGACGAAGCAACTTTCTCGTTTTGGCGCGATCGCAGTTTCATTGGTTCCCAACTGCTGCAAGCAATGCCGGAACTAGCACCTGTAGCGGAAATTGTCAAGCATAAACTTGAATATTGGGACGGCAGCGGCAGGCCAGAGGGTTTGCGAGCCGAAGCGATACCGATGACTTCGCGGATTTTGGGGTTAGTCGCTTATTTTCAAGAACTGACTCAACCACGTGGCGATCGTCCGGCTTTGAGTTTGAGCGAAGCTTTGGAACAGTGCCGCGAACTGTCGGGCACTCGCTTCGATCCGGCTTTGCTGGAAACTCTCAGCAACGTCGTCAGAATGACAGAAATTGGTTTGATGGAGTTACCAACTCGCCCAAGCCAACTGCCTAACGTGTGGTTGGAGGAGGGCGATCGAACGACCTCGGCCGCTCCGGCATTATAAAATAACTCGACTGTTGACTGTTGACTGTTGACTGTTGACTGTTGACTGTTGACTGTTAACCAACAACTGACAACCAACAACTGACAACTGACTAATGACTAATGACCTCGAAGCCATACGCAAAGGCAAAATTTTGATGTTGGCCGGCACTGATTTAGCCGGCCAAGACTTAGCGGGAGCGGATCTCGCCGGTGCTAACTTGTCTCAAGCCAACTTGAGTGGAACTAATCTCGCCGGCGCTAACTTGCAGCGGGCAGTATTGCGAGCCAACCTCCGCGGCGCTGACTTGAGCGGCGCCAACCTGCGAGGGGCAGATTTTCGGAATGCCGATTTGCGGGGAGCTTCCTTCGCTAACGCTTTAGTCCGCGACGCCAGTTTTGGGGGTGCTTTTTTGACGGGGGCATCCATCGGCAATTTGGATTTGAGCGGTGTCGATTTGCGCGGCGCCGATTTGCGGGGCGCTGCTTTGGCTAGGGCAATTTTGCTTGGTGCCGATTTGAGCCATGCCAATTTATCCGGCGCTGATTTATCGGGAGCTGACTTGGAAGAAGCGATCCTGAATGGAGCCGTACTGCGCGGCGCTAACTTGACCGGGGCTAATTTGCTTTGCGCCATGATGGAACAAACCCTTTGGGATGGAGCTTTGCTCGATCGCGCCTGTCTCCAAGGCACCCCCCTGAGCCCTTAAATTTCAACAATGTTGTTTTGAAGACAGACAAAAAACAAGATCTGCTTATGAGGTGAATAAGCACAAGCAATTTTTACATTTCTTAATATGAGGTTATAATGGCGACTGTAGATGAGCAAACGAATAAATGGTAGCAGCTTTGTTTAGCGGTACATCCTTTCAAGGTCAAAGTGGCGATCGCCTTGTTAGTAAAGTAGCAGGAGCTGCGATCGCAGCCTTATTCAAGCGTTCTGAAAAGGCCGAGGCCAACATCCGAGTCGAACCAGTAGCCAAACTCTTGCAGGGAAGCATCGACGGTTTCGACTTCGTTGGCAAAGGTATGTTGATGTACAACGGCCTTCGCATAGAAGTGATGGAACTCTATCTGCAAGCACTCTCCATTGATTTTGGGGCGATTTTTGCAGGTCAAGTGAAATTACGGCAGCCTACCCAGGCAAATATGCGAGTAGTCTTAAGTCGATCGGATTTAACCACCTCATTCAATACACCTTTTGTAGTTGAAAAACTCCAGAAGCTGAAGTACCAAGAGCAATCTCTGCACTTTCAAAACACTGAAGTCAGCTTCGGAACCGACAAATCAATTCGGCTTCAGTCCGAAATTACCGTAGGCGAGGCCAGCGAACCGGTCAAAATAGATATTACAGCTCAGTTGCAAGTAGAAGACAGACGCAAAATCCAATTTGTCAGCGTTACTTACGGCGGTGACGAGCAAGCAGTAGACTTGGGTCAAGCTATAATTGCCCACGTAAATAACTTGCTAGACTTAGACAAATTTGCCTTAGAAGGCACTCAACTGCGAGTAGACCGCTGCCGAGTTCAGAACGACGAGCTGGTTTTCTACGGTTGGGCTGGTATCGAACAGTTCCCCAAAGGCAAGCGCTAAACCTCAGCAAGCTGAGGTTTGCCCAGCCATCTAGTTTGGAAAAAGAGCATTTTTTAGTTAGCAAACAACCCGCACCGGCGGGTTTTGCTTTAGATTTTAGATGGGAGGAAAAATCTAAGATATAAAATCTCGCATCTAAAGTCGATCGACGCAAAATCAGCACTGAGGTTGATTCGATCTGGCAAATTATTTTGATAGATTTAAATAATAAATTAAACCACCCTCAAGAATAAAGATGCTCGGATTTTATTTATTTTGTATCTACGTTGCAGTCTTGTCCGTGTTGGCCGGGCCGAACCACCGCGGGTCTGAGAAATGGTGGGTAGAAATTGTCACCGATTTGCCCCACTGTACCTACTATTTTGGCCCCTTCGACACCGACAAAGAAGCCTCCAGCAATATTCCCGGCTACGTCGAAGACCTCGAAAGCGAGGGAGCTAAAAGGGTTAGTATCCGCATCAAACGCTGTCAGCCTTCGCATCTTACCATTTGCGAAGAAGAATTATCAGCAACTGTAGAGATTTAAAAAAGTTGAGTTTTGACTTAACTCAAACCTCAACAATAATATAAACACACTCTTCTTCTAGTCCTTACCTTGCGGACTTTGTATGTCTAGCAGTGACTTACAGCCACCCAGCCTAAAACTCTCCTCCACCAAAATGCTGATTTGATGCAGCACTTACTCTCAAAAATTACCTGCGTCAAATCAGCACTGAGGATGAGGCGATCGAGTTATTTGCCCGGATAAGTTGATAAGAGTAAACACTACTTAAGTATTCCCAGAGGTAAATATGTTTGAAATCTCTATGTTGGGTATGTTTTTCACGGCTTTTTGGCTACTAGGTCAACCTACTAGCAGCACTCGACGCGACGAATGGTGGGTAGAAGTTGATACAGATTCGCCAAAGCGTACCTATTACTTCGGGCCCTATGACAGCAGAGAGGAAGCTTCTGACAAATCGACCGGCTACATCCGAGACCTGGAAAACAAAGGAGCTAAAAAAATTACCATCAACCTCAAACAAGGTAGCCAACCTACTCAGCTAAGAGCTAGTGAAGAGTCTTGAGAAGGTGGGAAACTGCCAATTACGGGCGAAGAAAAGTTGACTTATTAACAGGGTATTTTTCAAATGAGATCGCGCTGGCATACAGTAGGGACACAACAATGCTGTGTCCCGATGAAATAGTGAAGAAAGGGTATTATCTGCGTCCGAGAAATGCACGCTTTTTCAATTAAAACAGCAGGAGTCCCGCAGTCTAACGGTACTCCGGTGAGTGACGGGAGGAATGCGCGTGAGGCTCAAGAGCTGAACAAATTATCTATAAAAACAACAGAATTTCTTCCATACGTAATACAATATTGTCATGAAACAAGTCCTGACAGTATCTACAATTATTTATGTTATGCCTGGGAATTGTCACCCTTGATTTAAAACATCGATTTTAACTAGATAAAGAGAAAAGCCGATCGCCAAAAGATACAATTAAAGTGCGATCGGCTAATTGCGAGAGCCATTTTTCCGGTATTCCCCCCTCCCCGTAAAAAGCCCCCGCCAACTGTCCGTAAACCGCACCAGTTGTATCCGCATCGTCGCCCAAATTCACAGCCAACAAACAGCCTTCGGCAAAAGAAGAACTGTTGTAAAACGCCCAAAGTGCCGCCTCCAAAGACTTGACAACATAACCAGTACCTTTAATTTCAGGAGGTTGTCGCAATTTAAAAGAACCCGCCGCAATCTCATCAATCTCTGCTACCAGCGGATTTGCGGCCCAATATCCCGAAATAGGACAATATCTTTCCGACAGCAACACATCTTTAGCAACTCCATTCACCGCCCCCGCAATTAAAGCACCCAAATAACGGCAAGCATCCACACAAGTAGCAGCACCGTGAGTAGTTCTCGAACTTTCTCCAGATTTTTCTATGACTTCCAAAGGATTTGTAGCATAAAACAAAGGCACGGGAGCCAAGCGCATAATCGAACCGTTGCCAGCAGTCTGAGCATCGGTAAAACCGCAGTAAGGTTTTCTTGTATCTTCAAACTTCCAAAGAGCTTGCTGAACCGTATTGCCAATATCAAAACACTCGCCCGTACTGCTCAAATGTCCGTCTCGCCACCACCGCAAATAAGTTTCTAACTGATGGACTGGATCGAAACCTTGCTTCTCAATCAAACTTTGGGCCAAACAAAGCGCCATCGAAGTATCATCCGTCCACTCACCCGGTTGCAGTCGAAACGGGCCACCGCCAATCATATCGTTAATAGGTGTAAAAGTTCCGGGGCGACAGAACTCTAAAGTTGTTCCCAAAGCATCGCCAACTGCTAAACCTAGGAGACTGCCGCGATAACGTTCAATTTGTTGCATAACGTAATTAAAAATCAATAATTAGTAAGCCCGTTATTATTGAATTATCATATAGCAATCCTTGCAGGAGTCGTGAATTTTTTACCCCTCCCCAACTCTCCCCGAACTCGCGGGGACGGAGTAAGAAATTCACAAATGATGCGAGGATTGCTATAGCTTGTCAAAACTATTTCTCTCTTCTCCTCTCTATTCTCTTTCTCTGTGTCCTCTGCGCCCTCTGCGGTTAATAAAAAAAATCTTGTTCACAAACGAAGCTGAGCCAAAAGACCGATCGAGCTAATATTGATGTTAACCTGTCCCTACCTGAACTCAGACCTGTCCATGACACCCGATGCCACCGCCGGAGCCGCTGCCGCCCCTCAATCAACACCCGAAGTCAGCTTGGAGCTGCAAGTCAGACTCAAAACCGAAGATGGACAGCTACTGTTGCTACTCCCCCCAGAAACCAATAGCGAACCCGCAACAGCCTCCGCCTCGACTTGGACTGAACTTTGGCAGCAGCTAAAAGTCAGACTGAACGCAGGAGAACGCTTTTGGCAGCCAAACGCAGAAGTACAATTGATGGGGAACGATCGACTTTTAGATATCCGCCAACTGCAAGAAATCGCCGATGCCCTCTCCGAAGTGGAACTGCAACTCAAACGAGTCCACACCAGTCGCCGCCAAACCGCCGTTGCCGCAGCTACAGCAGGCTATTGTGTAGAACAGCAGCCTCCGGTTTCTTCCCTGAATAAAGCCGCCGCTGAAAAACCGCAATCGCTGGCGGAACCTTTATATTTGCAGATGACAGTGCGATCGGGCGTAGAAATTCGCCATCCGGGCACCGTCGTACTTTTGGGAGACGTAAATCCCGGCGGCTCAGTCATCGCCGGAGGCGATATCCTAGTTTGGGGCCGTTTGCGGGGAGTCGTGCACGCCGGTGCCGGTGGCAACACCAAAAGCGTGATTATGACCTTGCAGATGGAACCGATGGTGATTAGGATTGCTAAGTATGTTGCCAGAGGCCCAGAAACCTCACCCGCTCAGTTTTTCCCGGAAGTCGCCTATGTGACGCCCCAAGGGATTCGGATCGGTAGAGCCTCTGATTTTGACAAATCGCAGTTAGTCGGGGGTAATGAGTAATCGGTAATTGGTAATTGGGAATTGGTAATGGGTAATTTGTAATACTATTTCTTTTTAAGCCTGCACTTGATAATTTTTCCCTTGGCTAAATCAGCCACTAAAGGACGATTTTAAAATTAAGTGCAGTTTCATATAGAATTAGTATTACAAGGACAGTTTTGAGTGTTAAGTTAATTCACTGAATAACAAATTACTGCCAACTTCCCAAATAATAATTGCTAATTATCAACCAATAATAAAATCAATTACCAATTCCCAATTACCAATTCCCAATTACCAGTTACTAATTCCCAATCATCAATTCCCAATAAATCTAAAATCGCTTATGGCTCGCATTATTGTTGTTACATCAGGGAAAGGCGGGGTAGGAAAAACCACCTCCACAGCCAATCTCGGCATGGCTTTAGCTAAGCGGGGGCGCAACGTTGCTGTAATTGATGCCGATTTCGGTCTCAGAAATTTAGACTTGCTGCTAGGCTTAGAAAATCGGATTGTTTACACGGCATTAGAAGTTCTCGCTGGAGAGTGCCGATTAGAGCAAGCTTTGGTGAAAGATAAGCGGCAGCCGCGCTTGGTGCTGTTGCCGGCTGCCCAAACTCGGATGAAAGATGCCATCAGCGCCCAGCAAATGAAGCAGCTTGTGGGGATGTTGGGAGCAAAATACGACTATATTTTGATCGACTCTCCTGCTGGCATTGAACAAGGTTTTCAAAATGCGATCGCGCCGGCTCAAGAAGGGATAATTGTCACCACTCCCGAAATCGCTGCTGTCCGCGATGCCGATCGAGTCATCGGCCTGCTGGAAGCCAACAACGTCAAGAAAATCAACCTGATCGTCAACCGGATCAGACCCGCAATGGTGCTGGCAAATGATATGATGTCGGTGCAAGACGTGCGGGAAATCCTCGCCATTCCGCTGTTAGGCGTGGTTCCCGACGACGAGCGCGTCATCGTTTCCACCAACCGAGGCGAACCATTAGTATTGTCGGAAACGGCCTCTTTAGCTGGAACTGCCTTCGACAATATTGCCCGCCGCTTAGAAGGCGAAAAAGTTGATTTTCTAGATCTCAATCCCCATCGAGAAAACTTCTTTACTCGCCTCCGCAAGTTCTTAAATACTAAAATTATGTGATGTGCTGCAATATGGGCGATCGATCTTTAACAGCAGCGACTTCATCAAAAAAACTAGCCCAAATTTTCCCCCAGTGACACCAGTTCCCAAAAAGAATGAAACTGTAGGTCAACTTTAAACCATTAGGGAATGAGTGATTCCCCAATCGAAAATCGAAAATCGTATAACGTTTTCTATGCCTAACCCTTGACAAATCAGCCTGACCCATGATACACACACTTCTCGAACGACTTTTCCCGCGCACCCCTGACAACAGCCGCGACGAGGTAAAACGGCGCCTCAAACTGGTTCTAGCCCACGATCGCTCAGAACTCAGCCCAGAAATGGTTGAGTCGATGCGCCGAGAAATTCTAGAGGTGGTGTCTCGCTACGTGGAAATCGATACCACTGGGTCTGAGTTCTCGCTGGAGAGCGACCAGCGGGCCACAGCACTAATTGCAAATCTTCCGATCCGGCGAGTCAGGATCGAGCATCCACCGGAGAATTTGCCCAAGAATTTGCCCCCGAATCGGCCCGAAAATCGACCCGAATATGTACCGGAGTATGTAGTCGAAATTCTCCCCGACACTACGGAGTGATAGGGATTGAGATTTTATTGTCAGGCAAAGAGTTCGATTCGAGCCGATCGGCATTTAAATTAAACTATAGCAACCGCTTTCGTCGGTTAGAAAATAGACTACAATTAGTGGCCAGTTTTGCAGAGCGATCGCGCCGACTTTTGGGCCCAAACTGTACATTTATACATCCTTCATCAGGTCATCCGAGCGATCGAGTTAAATGGCATGAAAAAAATCGAAGTTGCTCAAGAGTTGGGCCTCCGTCGCAACACCATCGACGCCACAAGTCGATGGTATTGCATCACAGGAGACTTCCAAGCGGAGGGCCTTGTGGAAACGGCCTGGTAATGGTCACTTGCATCACAAAACAGAGTCAAGTTCCGAGAGTTCAAAATACACAAGCACAATAACCCAAGTTGAGAATACACAACTGTGGGAGGCAGGGCATGATTACTTTGTACTCAGACCCAAAAAATAATTAAGAGTTGTCATCCCTATTGACATCTGCACAGTTAGCTAATATTCTTATTATTTAAGATTAAAAATTCTACAACTATTTCCAGCAAAAACTTAAAAAAGTTTTCAAGTCCGCGCCTCCCTCCATAACCACTTCTAATAAAGAGGAAGATTGAATCATGGCAGTATCTCTGAGCAAAGGACAACGGATATCGCTTGAGAAAATTTCACCCGGTCTCTCAGAAGTATTCATAGGACTGGGATGGGACGTTAAAGCTACAGACACGGGCTCTGACTTTGACCTAGACTCATCATTGTTCCTCTTAGGTGCTAACGAAAAATTAATTTCTGACAACCACTTCATTTTTTACAACAATCTCACAAGTCCAGATGCCGACAAATCAGTGCAGCACCTGGGAGATAATCTCACGGGGGCCGGCGAGGGGGATGATGAAGTTATCAAAATCAACCTCAAAAAAGTGCCTAATGATGTCCAAAAAATTCTTGTAACTGTAACCATCCATGAAGCACAGCAACGCCGTCAAAATTTTGGTCAGGTGCAAAATGCCTTCGTGCGGCTCGTTAATGCCCAAACACAACAGGAAGCTGTTCGCTATGACCTGGTAGAAGATTATTCCATAGAGACA
The DNA here is from genome assembly GCF_036700325.1 of Microcoleus sp. Z1_B2. Classification (NCBI taxonomy): domain Bacteria; kingdom Bacillati; phylum Cyanobacteriota; class Cyanophyceae; order Oscillatoriales; family Microcoleaceae; genus Microcoleus; species Microcoleus sp. Z1_B2. The sequence continues at coordinate 86,473 of NZ_JAUBOQ010000012.1, read as the reverse complement.
GCACTGATCATGGCTGAACTCTACCGGAAAGACGGCGAGTGGCGTCTCAATGCAGTGGGCTCAGGTTATCAAGGTGGTTTACAAGCATTACTCGATCGCTATAGCTAAAAGGTAAAACACATGGGAATTAACCTACAAAAAGGACAGCGCATCTCGCTTTCCAAAGAAGCACCCGGGCTAACAAAACTGATGTGCGGATTAGGGTGGGATGTGGCGAAACGCTCCGGTGGAGGTTTGTTTGGGGCTTTTAGCAGTGCTCCCGATTATGACCTGGATGCCTCAGTGATTTGTTTAGATGGAAATGACAAAGTGAATGATATGACCAATATCGTTTATTTTGGCAATCTCTCCCACCGTTCAGGAGCTATTACGCATCTAGGTGATAATTTGACTGGAGCGGGAGAGGGAGATGACGAGCAAATTCTCGTCGATTTATCTCGAATTCCCTCGCAAATTGTCAAACTGGTTTTTACAGTTAACATTTACGATTGCATTGCACGCAAGCAAGACTTCGGACAAGTTCAAAATGCGTTTGTGCGTTTGGTTAATACGTCTAATAATCAAGAACTTGCAAAATACAACCTCTCAGGTTCTGAATACAAAGGCATGACGGGGATGCTGATGGCAGAAATCTACAAGCATAATAATGAGTGGAAAATGGCAGCCATCGGTAACGGTGTTAAGGTTAATGGGTTACAGGAACTTGTGAAAACCTATGCTTAACAACTCCTTCGGTACATAGATGCTCCTTACTTGCTGGAATCAGAAGTGGACAACAACGATGAATACCCTTTGTTTTGTTGAAATACCTGAAGTAATCAGCGTAATTTACATGAGATGAAAAATACGTTATGTTACGAGAAAAAATTCCTACACTCAGTCAATGTCGCTGTACGATCGCCTAGACTTAACCAAACACAATCGCAAGCTAAAACTCCCCCTCTCTCAACGGCTAAACCTGACTAGAACCCCCAAACTCTGCTGTCACGGCTGTCGTTCCCGTATCCACCCTCAGTGGGAGTTTTGCCCTTCCTGTGGAATAGTTCTAATTGATAATGATAGCGATTTTCGCCGTTGTATTTGGGTAGATGTATCAGGAATGGATGTCGCACCCGAAAATAAAGAAGCGATCTTTTCCCTACTGATGGACGCTTTCTCCAAACTCTACGGCGCATTTAGAAGCATCAAGGTATTTTTGACCTCCGAGCCCCCCGATCGCAAAGAGTGGGGCGAAGATTTTACTCATGTTTATATATTCGTTGATAGCCAGCCGGTTGACTATCTCGGCGTGGCTAGCTTCAAATCGGCAATGGTTACAGATCGGGCGATTATTCGGATTGACCAAGTATTCTATGCTTCTTACAATGCCAGCCTTAGTCTCAATCAACTATCTAACTTAATTGCAAATACCATTGCCCATGAAATAGGACATACACTAGGACTCGATCATTCTGCACTTCCGACCGATGTCATGCACAATGGACTCCTTCATACTGTTCATAGCTTAATGCCTCCCTCATTTCACCCAGAGCAAATAAACTCCATGAACAATGCTATTCGCAGATATCAAGCCTTGAATAATTGATGGGCTAGAACCAGGAAATAGCTGAATTTAGAGATCGAATTCCACAGGATTAATGCCCACAGCATGGCAAGCTTCTTTGACAACCTTCTTTTCATCTTTGTCAAAATTACCATCCGCACCACCGATAATAATGCCAATTTGGATGACGGCACGACCTTGGTCTAGTTTTTTATTAAGTTTCCCTATCGCTTGGATAGCCTCAATTTTACCAAAATCGAAGTCCTGTGAGAGCTTCTCACAATAAAAATCAAATTTTTGCTTCAACTCCGACGCCGGAAAAATTTGGAGTGTTTCATTGGAAATTATTAGAGCCGCCGTTTTTTGTCTTTCCTCGGTATTGATAGTGCCATCAGCAGCAGCAATCAATGCACATATTGCCATTGAGGCATCAGCAAAATCATTATTTTTAAACTTGGAAATATTGGTTTGCAGAGAAACATTGATTTGTGATACGTTCTGCTTTAATTTCTCCCAGAAAGTCATTTTTTCTCCTATTTGGTGAATGAGATATGATGTTTGCGACCGGAGTCACAGTAATCTAAGCTGCTCTTAACTTGCCAAGCAATTGCCAGACCCTGTAAGATCCTTAAGTTGATGAATTACACTCCTGTAGTGTATCATGGTTCTTGAGGTTTTAGATTGATCAAGTCAATCTTCATAACTAATCGCTCTTTCATAGGTTTTTTCGTGGTCTATCTTACTTAATAACTAATCGCTCTTTCGAGAGGATCTTGTAACTGAAGTTCTAAGGGTCGGTCAGAGCGAATTTCTAAACCAGGTAAGTCATGTTTGACTAACATTTTTTCGCCTGTTTCAGCAGTTGCCGACGGCCATAGTACCCAGCGACTGCCAGGGGAAAGAGTGCTTAAAGTTGCAGAGTTTTGAGTCAGCCAAATTATCGGCAGTTTCGACCGATTATCGATCGCATCTTCCCCAGCATTAACCGCCGCTAAAGTTTCCAAAACTACCCGGTTCCCCGAAACAAGTCCAGTCCCGGCAGTCCAAAGTTTGACGTTTAACAGGCGCTTGCTAGCATAGAAGTAAAGAGACGCAGCTACTGTCACGGCTCGTTCAAATTCTTCTGGCTGCCACGCCGCAGCGCTGTCGAGAGCAATAATAATTTCTTGACCGCCGGCTGCAACTTCTAACTCTCTCACCCGCAGTTCTCCGTAGCGGGCGCTGGTGCGCCAGTGAATCAGGCGGGTGGGGTCTCCGTGGCGGTAAGGTCTCAGGTTGCGGGTGAGACCTTCGGTAGCAGTTTGCGATCGACTGCGATTGTAAAATTGCGGGCTGTCTTCTTGACCGATGCGATCGATCAAAGGACAAGTGCTCAACGGCAAAACCTTTGGATACACAACCGCCACCGCTTTGACTGCGCGACTGCGTCTGCACCAAAACAACCCTAAAGGTGCCGCCGTCCTCAAGTTTACCTCTTGCCAACGATAGACGCCGCGCTGCCGGACTTCCAGATAGTATGTATCCCTGTATATACTGTTCGGCTCTATGACTTCGATCGGGCGGACAACCGGTTCTCCCAATACAAACGGCAAGATGTCTATCACTTGCAACAAAGTCTTAGGTTGGCGGGCGCGATTTTCGATTTCTAGTTCGACGGTGATTCGATCGCCCGCACTCACCGGTTCGATCGGGCGGCGACGGACTTCCAAGGCACGGAGCGATTTTCCCGGCAAAACCGCCGCTACTGCCAACAGCGCCAAACCCCCACCGCTGAGCACGTACAGCCACCCAGACATTGTATTAGTCGCCGACCCAAAAAAGAAAACCGTCATCCCCGACAGCAGCCAACCGGCGTAGGCAGGGGTAACAGCACGATTTTCGAGCCAGTCGGCAATTTTGTGACCGATGTTCATAGGAGTTAAAATTGTTAATTACTCGATCGCCCAATCAAGCCTAATTGTAAAATATTCTCAGCATTTAACACCGAATTAGCTGCGAGGGATTAGATTATAAATCGGGCATTTTTTCGCAATAAATCTACATTGACCCGCCCAAAAACGGATACCCTGCCACGTACACTCAGTCAGGGTCGATGCCCAAATTTTAGACTCTAGTTCCTGCTCCCAGATTAATCTGTGGAGTAAATCTAAAATCTAAAATCTAAAATCTAAAATCGATTGACTGGAGACCAAAAAATGAACCCATTAAACAATCCTACACCCGTTCAACCAGAGGCTCAAGGCCGCCGACGAACACCGCCACCGCCCCCGCCCTTGGCTGCAACTCCCGCACCGCCTCCAGCGCCGAGTGTGCCCCCCGCAGCCCAGCAGCAGCGGCCTGTTGAGACACCCGTCAGTACGATCGAACAAATGGTCAGAGATGCCCATGCAGCGAGCGCTTCCGACATTCACATTCGAGTCGGCCAACTACCTCGGTTTCGGATTCGGGGCGTGATGCAAGTAGCAACTAACCACCCCAAAGTAACCCCAGAAATTTTTGAAAATTACCTAGCCGAAATTCTCACCCCCGAACAGAGAAAACAGTTTGCAACTACCAAGGAATTAGACTCAGCAATTTTTTACCCTGGCTTCGTGCGGTGTCGGCTAAACTGTTTTGATTCCCTCAGCGGCGGTGCCATAGTATTGCGGTTGATTAGTTTGGAAATACCTACTATCGATTCCTTGAGGTTGCCAGAAGTTCTCAAAAATATCATTTTGCGATCGCAGGGATTAATATTGGTTACAGGGCCTACCGGTTCGGGGAAATCCACAACCGTAGCTGCGATGATCGACCACCTCAATCAGATGGAGCAAAAGCACGTAGTTACAATTGAAGACCCGATCGAATTCATTCATCCTTCTAAAAAATGCTTGGTCAGCCAGCGGGAAGTCGGCTTGCATACCCACGAGTTTCAGCAGGCTTTGCGCGCAGTTTTGCGGGAAGATCCCGATGTAATTCTGATCGGGGAAATGCGCGACAGAGTTACCATCAATACAGCTTTGCAAGCAGCTCAAACTGGTCACTTAGTATTGGGAACTCTCCACACTCGCAGCGCCATTAACGCTATTAATCGGTTGTTGAACCTCTACCCACCTGAAGAACAACAGGCGATGCGGCTTCAAATTTGCGATTCTTTAGTAGCGGTAATTGCCCAACTTTTGCTGCCAACAGTTGACAACCGTCGGGTAGCAGTTCACGATATTTTGGTGAATACACCTGCTATGCACGATTACTTGATGAAAGGTGCTGATGATGAAGCTTTCCGGTTGATGGAACATGATACTTACGAAGGAATGCAGATTATCAACCAAGGTCTTTACAAACTGGTGCTAGAAGGCAGAGTGACGATCGAAGAAGCAGCAAAAACTTCTCCTGAAGCCAGCGATTTAGACCGCCGCTTGCGGACAGGAGGCTACGATGTTGCCGACGCTCGCGGCTTTGAAGGCAGCAAAAAAGAACGCACCGTTCGCGCCTAGTAGCAGCACACATACAGGGGTAGGCACTGCAGGACTACCCCACCCCTCAAGTAACAAGATTTTGAGCAGACGGAAATATTTGATTAAGATTTTTGTGCGTATTTTTACTTAAGCTTCACTTTCATTTAGTAACAAAAAATACATTTTAATTAAATAGTAAAGTGCTAGAATCAATGTCTAGTGTATTGTTAAGTTTTTTAAATGTAGACCCTACTTTACATAAACTTTAAAATTACGTGAAAACTCACAGGTTATTGCAAAGAAATAGTAAAGATATGTTCAGAGTATTGGCAGCAATCAGCAATTTAAGTATATAGTTGTAGTGACAAATTTTCGACAGAAAACATTCCGACTTAGCCGATATTTGCAGCTCGCAGAAGTAAGCAGGTTACAAAAGGGCTTAATAAAACTACAAGCCGAGCCGATCGCGTGTCTTTCCCATTAACTAGCTTTTCGTCGTCGAAAAAATCCTAAAACCCACCAGAATTTTAAAGATTCTGTTCCTCGAAAATTTGTTTAACAACGCGCTTATCAGCAAGGGTATTTCTAGAATTTAAAGGAGAAAAAAAAGTGAAGAGTGCATTTAACCAAAGAGAAGTGTTTGAAGGTGCCAGCAAAGCGGAAATAATCGATCGCATCCAGCAGCTAGTTCGCCCCGGTTCCCCGGAACCCCAAGATCCTGAAATCCTCGCGGCCTTACAAACTCTCACCGCACAGCTAATCTCCGCCTATCAAGCAGACGGACAATTAGAAAGCGAACCTTTTAGCGACGTGCGCGATCGCACTATTCACCTATACGCATCCGCCTGCAGCAGCCAAATCAAAGGAAAAACCATCCTCATCACCGGTGGAGAAGGATGTGTCGGTCGTTTCTTAATCGCAAAACTCTTCGAATTAGGCGCAACTAAAATCATTTCCGCAGACAACGCCCGATGTCACAACCCCGAAGAAAATCTCCCGCTTTTTACCAGAGAAGGTGCTGTAACTTTCTATGCCGCCGACATTCGCAACCTCGACGCGCTCAAACACATATTTGAGGTAGAAAAACCAGCAATTGTTTTTCACCTAGCAGCCCAACGCCAACCCGGACTAGCTGAAATCAAAATCCGAGAAACAGTTACAACCAGCCTGTTAGGATGTAAACACATCATCCAACTCTGCGAAGAATACGGCGTAGAACATTGCATCTTCTCTTCTACAGGCAAAACATCTCGATATTTTACAACCGAAGTTTACGCCGCCTCGAAAAAGTTTGCCGAATGGCAATTTGCTAAAGCAGCTCAAGAAGGAGATGTCACTTACGGGATGGTTCGCTTTACCCATATGTTGGAAAATAGCTTGTTCTGCGAGCAAATGTCCAAAAAAGTAGAGCAAGGTAAAACTGTCAACGTTCACGCTCCCCACCGTTACGTAACTGCTCAAAATCTGGTCGAAGCCGTACATTTATTGCTGAATTCTTTGGTTGTGTCCGTTCCCGGCAAACTGAAGTTTGTCGCAGTAAGTAATCTCGGTTGGCCGACAGAAACCTTGGAAGTAGCTCTTTATAAAATTCTTGAATCAGGCAAAAATCTGCCGATTTATTTTCAAGGACTTTTGCCGGGATATGAAGAACCGTTTTTCCTAGGACAGTTTGACTGGAAAAAGCCTACAGACATTCACCTCCTAATTAATGTCTTGGAAGATCCTTTTAGAAGTGTTAACGATGCTGGCGACATGGTGAGTGTAGAATTAGCTCCTTTTTCTTTGCCCGTATTAGATAAACAAGTTTCAAAGCTGGAAAGCTTAATCATCGATCCAGATTTCCCCGAAGTGCAAATCAAGCACGCTCTTGTCGCAGCGGAAAAAGAAGTCATTGCTTCCTCTTTTGCGTGGAGTGCGCCTGAAGACTTGTTGAAGATTTTGCAGTGGGGAATCAATCCCAAGAAATTGCAAGGTTACGGAACAGAAATCGCTGACTATAGCGAGATTATCGAACTCCTCCTGCAAGGAATTTGCGGGCGACTTAGCCAAGAAGTCTTGCACAATGCTGGAGTTACGGCAGATGAGTTTGATGACTTAGTTGAGAGTCTTTCTACCCTGGATTCGATTCAAGCAGAAGTGGGATATTTGCGATCGATATCGAGATATCTAAGAGAATTTGCACCCCCCGCACAGTTCACCACCAAAAAATCTGAACCTGTTGCTATCCGCGATGCAGCGTAGCTTGAACATAGTTTTGAGTTGGGAGATTACTTCCTGAGTTCCCACCCACAGGGGATGAGTTATATCAATTCCGGTTGCACGAGCGAAATGATTGTTGACTGTTGACTGTTGACTGTTGAAGGATGGGTCTAAAAACTGAATGGTTAAGTGTTAACTCTTGACTCGATTTTATTATTCCCCTGCAACCGGATTTGATGTTAAACATCGACTAAGTGTTTAGTGGATTAAAAATAGAACACGTAGAAACCTGGTTTCTTTTTGAAACCGGGTTTCTCCAGTCTGGGCTTGTTTGATGTTTAATTAAATTGAGTGACTTAACATTGTCAGAATTGACATGATATGATCTTACTGGAAACCGCACAACCGCAATCAAATTAATTTTTAGTGAGGAGGCTAGTCCTAATATTTTTAGGAGGACTTAAGTTCTCACAACAAATGTGAGAAGGGTGATTGTTGGCGGGCATGATATAATCATACTTTAGATAGCGTGGCGCAGTGAGTTAACAAAGATGCAATAAGATTAAATACACTCAATGAACGCAAAAAATAAAATTAAATTAAGGTACTAGAATTGTGGAAATTAATCAGCTAATGTTCCTATTGATTGATGTTGTGCTATTGGCGATCGCCCTGATCCTTCTAATTCCCGTTGCAGTTCTATTTCTAGAATGCAGTGCAGCTTTCTTGTCCGGCGAGGGCGAGACAGCGGAAACTAAAGCGCCCCGCCCCAAAGTAGCAGTTTTAATTCCCGCTTACAACGAAGCAGCAGGAATTGCCGCCACCATCTCCACCATATTGCCACAGCTAACACCTCAAGACCGCCTCTTAGTGATTGCGGACAACTGTACGGACGCCACGGCAGAAATCGCCCGTAACTGCGGTGCAAGTGCGATCGAGCGCCAAGACACACAACGCAAGGGCAAAGGATACGCACTGGATTTTGGCTTGCAGTCGATCGAATCCGACCCCCCAGAAGTAGTCATCATGGTTGACGCCGACTGCATCTGTGGGCCAGACTCTATAGAAAAATTAGCCAGGGTTGCAGTTGCTCAACAAAGACCAGTGCAAGCAACTTATCTCATGGAACAGCCACCAAATCCTACTCCCAAAGATTCCATTTCTGCTTTAGCATTTCTTGTGAAAAACTTAGTCCGTCCCAGCGGATTAAAACAGTTAGGATTCCCATCATTACTAACAGGTACTGGCATGGCTTTTCCCTGGTCGATAATTCGATCGGTGTCCCTAGCAAGCAGTAATATTGTTGAAGATATGCAGATGAGTTTGGATTTGGCGATCGCCGGACACCCAACAGTATTCTGCCCCGAAGCCAACGTCACCGGCTGTTTGCCACAGCAGCAGCAAGCAGCTAAAAGTCAAAGAACCAGGTGGGAACACGGTCACATACAGACATTGTTAACTCAAACTCCCCGGCTGACAGCAGCTTCAGTCGAACAAAAACGTTTTGACTTATTGGCGATCGCCCTCGACTTATCCGTCCCTCCCCTATCGCTTTTAGTCGCGATCTGGCTAGCTGCTTTTGCCACCTCTTTACTAGCAGCAATTTTGGGAACATCCTCAATTCCCGCCGTCTTGTTAGCAGTACAAGGATTGCTGATTTTAGTTTCAATTGTCGGCGCTTGGGCAAAATTCGGGCGTGCCGATATTTCTGGCTCAACTCTCTTATCTGTACCTTTTTACATCCTTTGGAAAATCCCTTTGTATCTAGGTTTTCTCCTGAAGCGGCAAACTAAATGGGTGCGGACAGAACGCGATGTTTAATATTGAAATTGAGAATTTTTAACCCCAGATATCAGCAGATAAACACAGATGAACGCAGATATAATTGTATCTGCGTTCATCGGCGTTTATCGGCGGTTAAAAAAACATATATAAAAACTTAGGGATGAGAATTAAATAAAATCCACTTTTCATGACTGTTGTGGGATGGGCCTAAGAGCCCGCCCAGAAAGGACGGGCTCTTAGGCCCATCCCACAAGAAAAAAGGGAAATTATTTAATTGACGATCCTTACAAAAAGTTCACTGCTTCACGGGAATTTCAATCACAAACTCAGCCCCCTCACCGGGCGCGGAAAAGCACATTAGCTTCCCGCCGTGTTTCTCTACCACAATCTGATAACTTATACTCAACCCTAAACCAGTACCTTTTCCCACAGCTTTTGTAGTAAAGAAAGGGTCAAATATTCGCGATCGTACTTCCTCCGTCATCCCCCGACCATTATCAGCAATATAAATTCTCACCAAGTTTAGGTCGCATACCTCAGTCCGAATCTTAATCCTTCGCTCAAAAATTGGAGATAAAGGATTTTCTAGTTGGGCAGTTGTCTCCGGTCGCCCAACTCCTAACTCCACTGCATCAATTGCATTGCTCAAAATATTCATAAACACCTGATTTAACCCAGAAGCATAACAATTTACGTTCGGCAGTTGACCGTATTCTTTAACTACCTCAACCCCATGTCCGAGTGCATCCTTTTTCAACCTGTGCTGCAAAATTAGCAGAGTCGAATCAATCCCGGAGTGAACATCCACTGGTTTCATCTCGGCTTCATCCAGGCGTGAGAAATTCCGCAGCGACAGCACAATATTGCGAACGCGATCGACCCCAACCTGCATTGATTTTAGAATTTTAGGCAAATCTTCTTGAATAAAAGCCAGGTCAATATCTTCTGTTCTAGCAACAATCTCAGGATTAGCATTCGGGTAAGACTCCTGGTACAGCTCAATCAATCCCAGCAGCTCCGAGCTATAATCGCTAGCATGGAGAACATTGCCATAAATGAAATTAATCGGATTATTAATTTCGTGAGCAACCCCCGCCACCAACTGTCCCAAAGAAGACATTTTTTCAGTTTGAATTAGTTGAGTCTGCGTCGAGCGTAATTGGGACAAAGTAACTTCTAATTGTGTCGCTTTTTCTCTCAATTGCCCCTCAGACAGTCGCAAAGCATCCTCCGCTAACTTGCGATCCGTAATGTCCTGTATCGTCCCAAATAACTTAATCACCTTACCGCCATCAAAAATAGCTTGCGCCTTAAGATAAATATATCTGACAGCTCCATCAGCGCGCAAAATTCTCATCTCATAATCGCAAGGATTTCCTAATAGACTAATCTGCTCTACTGCCTCTAACCACAACTTTAGGTCATCTGGATGAATTTGCTTCCTCTGTTCTAAAATAGTCGGTTCTGGTAGTTTAGGGTCAAGGCCAAAAATTCGGAATACTTCCTCCGACCAAGTTAATTTATCCCCCTCCAAATCAAATTCCCAGTTGCCTAGGTGCGCCAGTTTTTGAGCTTCTTGCAGCTTAGCTTCTTTAGTCTTTAATTCCTGCGTGCGCTCTTCCACTCTCACCTCCAGCGTCCGGGAATAATCCTCCAACTGTTCCTTAGCCTCCGACAAATTAGCAACAAGTACCGCATTTTCTAGAGAGATGGCAGCTTGGGAAGAAAGTATTTTCAAAACTTCCAACCTAGTTGGAGAAAACGCTTCAGTAGCTAAATTATTTTCCAGATAAAGGAGACCTACGAGTTTGCTTTGATTCAGAATAGGAGTACAAAGCGCAGATTTCACTTGCTGCCTTTTAATATAGGGATCGTCTGTAAATAGACCTTCTCTAGCAGCCTGACTTAAAACTACATCTAAGTGCGTTTTTTCAACATAATTAATCACGGTTATTGGCAAAACATCTGCAGGAGATACTCTAGGGCATTGTTCAACTGCAACATCGGAAGACTCCACCGATGCCGCTGCTTGAATCAGCAATTTGCCTGCCTTGGGCATCAACAGAAAACCTTTTTGTGCCCCAGCATTCTCGATCGCCATTTTCATTAATTTTTCTAACAACTTGTCTAACACAATTTCACTAGCTAGTGCTTGAGATGCTTTAACAACAGTTGTCAAATCCAATAAACTGCTGTGACTGCTGCTCGTGCTATAATTAGTGCTAGTAATAGTTCGATCTCCGCTGGCTCTTCCTGCCGATACAGGGGGTAAAGAAATCGGATATTCTGACTCCAAATGTTTGACCTTGGCGGTTGCTCCCCAATGAATATAGCCGTAGTAAGCATCTATTAGATAACTCTGAGCCACTTTGTTTCGACCGCGAGCCAGATAAAATTCTGCCGCGCGTTCGTTGGCTAGCGCTTCTTCGTGGATGTATTCATTTTCCGAAGCTCCTTTCACTGCTCGATCGTAATACAGAGCAGCTTTTTCATATTGTCCCAATACTCGCGCTTTCTCTGCCTCTACCAAGTCATATTTATGCTGATAATTCCTCGGAGATTTCACAGCCCAATGCTTCATTTTTTTCTGAAGCGAAGCAACTTTTTTTAAGTATTTTTTCTGTTCAAATTTTGAAGCTGTGGGATACAAAGCTAAGAGTGCTAGGGAATAGTAAAAATTGTGGAGGGGAACATACATCATGCCCATCACAGCCTCAGAATAATTTGATGCCATAATGGCATTTTCAGCAGATATTGCATAATCTTTAAATAGGTAATTTAGCCATAACTTAGACAAATGTACTAGAAATATTACCAGATTATTTTGACCATCTCTTAATCTTGGTAGCATAGTTTCTTCATTAAAATTGTCGCCAGTCAATAGGCAAGGATTGGCTGTTTTACCTTGTAAGTTTAAGACAACTTGTGATCCAACTCTGGCTTGATAAATCATAAATTCATTCTTATAATTCACCAACATTTGAATATAGTGACTCTGCTTAGTCTCCACCGACTCCAGAGGTTCCCCACTCAAAAATATATAATTGCTGTAAAAACTAGCACAATAACAAGCATTGTTGACATCTCCCGTTTCCAGTCCACTCTGAATACCCTCAAGTAAACCGCTAAGACTTTCCGTGACGTGTTCAGACCAGTGACGGATAAAACCATTAAAAATTAGTGAAATTTGAGAGTTGTACAAGTTGGTGTGGAATCGTTCTAAAAGTGCCTGAGCCATTTGACCGTATCGGTATCCAGAATCCATATCGCCTAACACCCCACACTGGAGCGAAGCATAGTTTGAATACCCAACACTAGATAGTGGCGTATTCCCGTACTTAAGAGAAAGAGTAACAATTTTAAAAGCGATCAGTGGGAACATATCGGGTAATGCTATAAAAGCAGCCGGAACCATATTCGTTAAAATCCGTATAGCCGCAATTTTATTAGGGTCAGTCATTGGTGGCAGTTGTAATAAATCCTCAATCTGCTTATTTCTTAAAGCTAGTTTTGTGCGAAATAGCTCCATTAAAATATTGAGTCTTTGTGGATTTTTAGGTATGTACACTCCCAGCATTTTCAAAGCTTCTAGAGCTATATCTATCGAAGCTTGGGCTTGATTTTGATTGAAGTGAAAAATAACTTTTAGCTCATAAACGGGGAGTTTGTCTAGCAATTTTTTGGCGCGGGACATAATAACATTTGATAGGTAAAATGAGCGCTCAAAATCGGTATTTATATAGGAAGCTTCCAGTGCTTCGGAATGGATTTCCATGATTAAATCGTAGTGACTCTGCCAAACCCCATCGGGTAGAAGTTCTAGACCTGCATTAAAATATTTTAGCGCTGCTTGATAGGCGGCACAAGCCTTAGCTTTCTTACCTGCTATGAGATTCAATTTAGCTAGTTCAATTCGCTGTTCCTGATTTGTGATGAATTCCACCCCGATATTGAGTTGGTTGACAATATCAAAGATATTTTCTGCTATCTCCGATGCCGTAGGGGCGGTGCCCCCGTGCCGGCCGTGCAATAGCATGAAGCCGATTTTTAAGTGAGTTTGTTTTTTCTCGGAGTCAGGGATGAGAGAATAGGCGGCTTGCTGTACGCGATCGTGCAAAAACCTGTAATCAATTGAGCGTTGCATAATTGCGGGATGATTTTGATTGTTTTGTGGGATGGGCGTCCCGCCCCTTCGGTGTGTTTTCACGATTTCCTCATCAAACATCGGAATTTTGTAAGCATCGCTCATTGGCAGAATTAAACCAGCTTGAAGTGCATCCCATAAATCTGCCGCCGTTTCCGAGCCTGATTTTTCCCGAACAATTGCCAAATTTTCTAAATTAAAATGGTTGCCCATACAAGCAGCTAATTTTAATACTTGCTGCGTCTCCCCCGGCAGTTGTTGCAGATTCCGAGCAACTAATTCAACGACACTGTAATCTGCAATACCAGCGACTTCAATTTCCGTGATGTCCCACTGCCATGCACCAATAGTGAAATCAAAAACTAATAGTTGTTCAGAGTGAATAGTTGAAATAAGTTGAGTCAGAAAAAATGGATTTCCGCCAGTTTTATTAAAAATTAACTCCGTCAAAGACTTTAAGTTTTCAGTTTGATTACCCAAAGTATCGCATACTAGCTCATTGACGCTGCTCAAATCTAAACATGGGAGGATAATTTGATGCACTGCAGCACCAGTCTGTTGAATATTTTCGACAGTTTGAACTAACGGATGAGTCGAATTCACTTCGTTATCTCGATAGGCTCCTATCAGTAAAAAATATCGGCTATCCAGGTCAGTAACTAATTCCTGAATCAATTTTAAGGAAGCTAAATCTGCCCACTGCAAATCATCCAAAAATAGAACTAATGGATGTTCGGATCGGGCAAACATATTCATGAATTCTTTGAACAATCGATTAAAGCGATTTTGAGATTCTGTCGGCCCCAATTTGGGAACAGAAGGCTGCGAACCAATGATTATTTCGACTGAAGGAACAACATCAATAATAATTGCACCGTTATTACCCAGCCGTGACAAAAGCTTTTCTTTCCAAATTACCAAATCTTCTGAGCTTTTTGTGAATAACTGCTGCATCAATGACTCAAACGCTTGAGTTATTGCAGCATAAGGAATATCCCGCTTAAATTGGTCAAATTTCCCAGCAATAAAATAACCCCGCTGCCTGACAATTGGTTTGTGGATTTCACTGACAACTGATGTTTTACCGATGCCTGAGTAACCGCTTACCAACACCATCTCTGTATTCCCAAAGCTGACTCGCTCGAATGATGCCATCAAATCAGCGACTTCTTGTGTGCGACCGTAGAGTTTTTGGGGAATCAAAAATTGACCAGATTTGTCAAGTGTCCCTGGAATGAAATTTTCAATTTTGCCAGTAGTTTGTAGCTGAGTTAGACAATTTTCCAGGTCTGCTTTTACTCCAAAGGCACTTTGATATCTGTCTTCGGCATTTTTAGCTAGTAGTTTCATGACAAGGGATGAAATTATCTGCGGGACTTGATTGTTTAGTTGATGGGGAGGAACTGGCGTCACCGCAATGTGGCTGTGAATTAATTCTAAGGGGTCGGTTGAATTAAAAGGCAACTCTCCTGTTAGCATTTCATAAAAGGTGATGCCTAGAGAGTACAAGTCAGTCCGGTAGTCGAGGTCTCGGTTCATCCGACCAGTTTGCTCTGGGGATATATAGCCTAGAGTGCCTTCTAGCACCATAGTATTGCTATTTTGGTGGACTTCTCTCGATAGGCGCGTCGCCATGCTAAAGTCGGTAATTTTTACTTGTTTGAAATCTGGTGTTATGATAATATTTGAGGGTTTTATATCTTTATGAATAATCTGATTTTGATGCACTTCTCCGAGAGTTTGAGCCACTTGAATAGCTAGTGGCAAAAATTTCTGAAGTTTAATGCTTTTACCCGCTTGATGGTGCTTGAGAGATTGACCGCCACAATCTTCTAAGATCAGAGCGAAACTGTTGTTATATTTTTCTAAGCTATGGGGTTTGACAATCCCTTCGAGTTTGAGATTCGAGCTAATTTTGTATTCATGTCTCAAACGGGTAATTTCTTCTATTGTAGGGTACTCGGTATTGAGTGTTTTAATAATGACTGACGCTCGATCAGATTCCCTGACAGCGCGATAAATGATGGACTTCACACCAAGTTGAACAACTTCTGTGATTTTGTAACCGGGAAGTGTATTCATGGCTTTTATTCTGTGACGAAATTTTTAGTAAACATTGCGCTTGATATCGATCGAATCTCTGGCGAACTATACCTAAGTATTTTTTGTAAATTTGGTAACTGGGGATACCTTACAACCTAAGTAATTACTCAGGGATTTTTTAGATAGCGAGATGCCTAAACTTTGAAAGTGTCTGGACGGGCGGACAGCCAAACATCTGGTTTGAACTCCGACTTAATCATGTACGGTCTGACACCTCACCCAGTTAATTGCCATATTGTAACAAATTCTGTGATGCCGATCGCACACATGACAGACAAATTTTTATATACTCAAGGTTTTGCTCAACGTTTGAGTCCGCTAACCAACAACGAAGGGGACGCCCGGAGGACGAAAACGCAGGTTTAGGCGATCGAGAACATAATTAAACGTGATGTCAAACACAACAATTATTGATTTAAATCACATTTGCGTCGTGATTAAGTTACTAGCCTATAGATTCATTAATCAGGTGCATCACAATGGAAGAAGTCCTAGAATTGATTGAAAAGAAGAAGCAAGAATTTGCTAAAGCAGAGCTATTTGAGTTTATGCGAGACAAAAGCATAGACCCAAGACAACGCCTAGCTTTCGCTCCCTGCATTGCTCACTTTGCAATGAGTTTTGGTGAATTGAACCAGTCTATTTTCCGAGAAGAACCAACCAACGATCCTCTTCAGGCAATGATCAACAATCATACTTACGAAGACGATCATCACTGGTTGTGGTTTTTGGCCGACATGGAAACACTGGGTATTAATAACAAATCCTTGAAGTTCAGCGATGCTTTGAATTTTGTCTGGAGCGAACAACTAAAAGCTTCACGGTTGGTAACATATCAAATTTTTCGATACGCTTTTGGAGCCAGTCCAATCACTAAGCTAGCAATCCTGGAAGTGGTAGAAGCATCGGGTAACGTGTTCTTGTCAGCGACAGCATCAATTGCCGAAGAACTCCAATCAATTACTAAAAAGGAGCTTATCTATTTTGGCTATTTTCATTTGGATGTGGAAACAGGTCATACTACAGGGACGCCGGATGTTGAGCAATCGATCAAAAACATACCACTGACTATTGAGAGCCGTCAAGAGATTTTTGAGATAGTTGAAAATTTGTTTGAAATTTTCACGAAACAGATCGATCAACTTCTGGTTTATGCAAAAACCCATAGTTTTGACCAACCTTTTACCGAACCCCGCGAGATTTTGCAACCTTTAAAAGCTGCGTAGCTTACGAGATGTAAACTTTGGTACTTTTAGAACCAGATCGATCTTAGAATTAGACAAAGTCTATTACTTACAAGGAGACCTATCATGTCACAACTTAACAGCACTTCTTCTACGATAATGAATGAACTAGAACCGAATTTGATCCACACTTGGACTGAGAATCTGGATATTGCTCACACTTGGACTGAGAATCTGGATATTGCTCACACTTGGACTGAGAATTTGGAGATTTCTCACACTTCTCCCATAGCTGAAGATGAGAAAGTAGTGGGATAAAATCTGTTGGAAACTGAAAGGTTGCACTAATGTTAATTGGGGCTTTTTCGTGGGTGGGGGCGGGTTTACTTAACCTGTTTGTACCATTTAACGCGGTTGGTGAACCCGCCCCTACAAGTTCTTGGGAATGGTGGAACATCTCAAATAAAACCTGTTGAAAATAACTATTTAGCCTCGCTCATTTGGAGGCTGAATAGTTAGAAATTTTTCTCGTAAATACCCAAATTCAGCATCTACTATCTCTCTGTGATATGAGCCATTACGACGTTGTAATTGTGGGCGGCGGCCCCGCTGGGAGCACTGCTGGCACTCTGATCAAGAAATACAATCCCAATCTGAGCGTGCTAATCCTAGAGAAAGAAAAATTCCCTCGCGATCACGTTGGGGAAAGTCAATTGCCTCAAATTAGTGATGTGCTTCAAGAAATGGGATGTTGGGACAAAGTAGAAGCAGCCGACTTCCCAATTAAAATCGGTGCTACCTATCGCTGGGGAACAGATCCAAATCCTTGGGATTTTAATTTTATCAAGCCTGAACAGTTTAAAGATGAACAGCGTCCTGCTAAATTTGAGGGACAGAGACGGCAAACTGCTTTCCAAGTCGATCGAGCAAAATATGACGAAATTTTGCTGCGTCACGCGGAAGAAATGGGATGTTTAGTAAGAGAAGAAACCCCCGTTGTTAAAGTAGATACAGAGGGCGATCGCATTACCACCCTGCACCTGCGGCAAGAACAAATAACTGCCCGCTACTACATCGACGCCTCCGGCCACATCGGCGTGCTGCGGCGAGTTTTAGGAATTGAAACACACTGCCCGACGCGGTTGCAAAATATCGCTATCTGGGACTACTGGACAAACGCTGAATGGGCCGATAAAATTGGCGTTGGTGGCACCCGCGTACAGGTAATGAGTTTGAGTCACGGGTGGATTTGGTTTATTCCCTTGGGCCCCACTCGCACCAGTATCGGCTTTATTTGCCCTGCGGAACATTACAAGCAGATGAAACAGCGGCCAGAGGAGATATATTCTCAAGCACTCAACAGCGAACCCCGCATCAGCAAGTTAATCGCTAATGCTACCAGTACCGGAAAGATTGAAACTACAAAAGATTGGTCATTTTTGGCTGATAGAACAGTAGGAGAAAACTGGTTTTTGGTCGGAGAAGCTGCTGGTTTTGCCGATCCAATTTTAGCTGCTGGCATGACTTTAGCTCACACAGGTGCCCGTGAAGTCGCTTACACAATTTTGGAACTAGAGCAGCAGAAGCACGAGGCTAACTGGCTGAAAACTCAATACGATCACAATCAGCGCAGCCGAGTTAAAAAGCACATTCGGTTCGCGGATTACTGGTACGCTGCTAACGGTCAGTTCACTGATTTACAAGAGCATTCTAGGGAAATCGCGCGGGATTCTGGGTTGAATTTAAGCCCGGAAAAAGCTTTTCAGTGGTTGGCTCAAGGCGGATTCACGAATGATATTTTGGGTCAAGCTGTGATTGCTGGATTTGATTTGGGTTCTATGAAACAGGTGATGCAACGCTTCTCGCAGCAGGAGGTTCCGTGGCTACTTTCGGCATACAATGTGTTTCAGTTAGATTTATTGGATGCGGAAGTCGAGTTTGTAGCTGTTTATGATGCTGGTCAAATTAGCAAGATCAAGTGTTATGTGAAGAACGGTCAGCGCTTGCCTGTTACAGGTTTATATGGTTTGCTGATTGACATTTTGGGCCGCACTCAGTACATTGAACAAATTTATCGGCAGTTGGTACTGCTGTTTAAGGAACGTTTTTCTGTGCAACACGCACGAGTAGCTCTTCATCAAGCCCTTGGTTGTTTGGAGGTGATGGTGAGTTCTGGTATTGTCAAGGCGATATTAAACCCGGAGTTGTCTAAGTTGAATATTTCCATACCTATGGAAGGTGAGTTAATTCACACTCACAGGGATGTGAATTAAGGCGCTACCAGAAAGCTTGACCCCAAACCATCTCAAGTCTTAAAAACAAAAAGTCTGAAGCTGGAAAATTCCAACTTCAGACTTTTACTAACTCCCCGGGTAGGATTTGAACCTACGACCAATCGGTTACACTTATCCCAACGTTTCCGAAGGGGGCGGACTATTTCATCATCCCTACAAATCATGTTTGTGATTTGTCGTCGGATGTCGGGCGCTATGAGATTTATTGGTTAGGCTCCTCATCTCTAGTCTCTGCACCTTTCCGGCTACTTGCGATCGTAACCGCTGCCTTTCGCCAGACTTGGCTCAAGATTGCCGCCACCCGAAGTGCTGCGGTTTCCTTGAATTCACCCGATTTTTCAGTATCCGTTACCGGATAGAGCTGCTATGTCACTAGGGCTTTTGGTTGATACCAAAGGCTTGCATTCATTACAGCCGACCGCTCTGCCACTGAGCTACCGAGGATTGGGGGTTTTTGTTACCCACATTTACTAACAATAGCTGAACTTCCTCGATTTGGCAAGGCCTTTGAGAAACTTTTTTTTTGTCAGACAGGGAGCGGGTTTCAGCAGCTAATGCAGCCCCATTCTCAACTTGGCGAGGCGCTGCTGGGATTCTGGATCGAGGGAACTGGCGAGAAAGCGACTGGAATTTTGTTTGCGGGATTTGTGTCGGCGCTCGCTGCGGCGGGCGGTGGATTCTACGTCAGCCGCTAGTTGTTCGGCGGACATCCATTCGGCACCGTAGCCGACTACGGTCAATTGCTGCGCTCGGTCTGAGGTGGCGACAATCATGCGGCCTTTGCCTTTGACCGATCGCAACTCGTAGCGCAAACTAGCACAAGATTTTTCAATATAAGTATCTGCTGTCTGACCGAAGTCAGTGTAGTGCACTGATAAATTTTTAGTAATAATTTCTTTAACGCCGGGAGTATCTCGATAGTGGGCGTCAAACACCAGCCTGGCCTCAAAATCTTGAACGGCGCTGTAGTTAACTAAAACCTCAATCAACTCGCGGCGAGCTGTTTCGAGTTCGTCGCGATCGCGCTTCTCTCGGAGTCGAGGCCAAAGTCCAATTATGTTATAGCCGTCTACAAGTAAAACTGCTTGTGATACATAGGGTGACATGGTTCAAGGCTGAAGAGCTCCAGCACGTATAGGACATTATTTGCATTGTTCATCAAAGCTTTTGTTCAATAATATTACCTATTGATGTGTAATTGCTAGGTTACATCGCAATAATTAAACCCCCCAGAGCCAGCTTTACCTGAGTTTTGGGGGGTTAGATTCATCTATAAATTTTCCGGATTATTCGGCAGATTCCAGTGGGACGGGCGATGGCTTACGCCCCGCTTCGCTACGTACAACTGTCGGCAGGGATATTTTCTCAACAGCAGGAGTACAACCGAGCCACTGCACCGACAACTGAGCAAACTGCTGCGGGGGGCCGCTCACGCAAAAACGAGTCGGTAGCGCCGTACCAGGATTTCGCAGCCCCAAAAGCTCCAATTCTCTGGCTGCAGCCGCCACCACCCGTACCGCAGGATCGATCAATGTCACCCCAGCAGGCAAAAGCGATCGAACCACAGGAGCCAACAGCGGATAATGAGTGCAGCCGTAAATCAGCGTATCGATGCGCTGCTGAATCAAAGGAGCCAAATATTCCCTAGCCACCTCACAAGTATAAGGATCGTGAATCCGGTTTTGCTCCACCAGTGGCACAAAAGCCGGACAGCTAACCTGCCACACCAGGCAAGAATCGTCCATCTCCAAAATCGCATTTCGATAAGCATTGCTAGCAGCCGTAGCAGGAGTTGCGATGACCCCGATCCGCTTGCCTTGCTGCACTGCTGCCTGCGCCCCCGGCAGAATTACTCCCAGCACCGGGATATCAAATTCAGCCTGCACCATCTCCATCGCCAAAGCAGAACTGGTGTTGCAGGCCATAATGACCATTTTCACATCCTGTTCCACCAACCAGGCCATAATTTCGCGGACAAACTCCACAATTTCTGACGGGGTGCGAGTGCCGTAAGGCAGCCTCGCGGTATCTCCAAAATAAAGTATCGATTCGTTGGGCAATTGTTGGTACAACTGGGTCAAAACAGTCAAACCGCCCACGCCGCTGTCAAAAATACCGATTCTTTGTTGTCCAGAGTCTGTTGTCATTTGTCAATAGTTAGTTGTCAGTTGGCAGTTGGCAGTTGTTAGTTGGCAGTTGGCAGTTGGTATTAGTCAACAGTTAACCGTCAACCGTCAACCGTCAACCGTCAACAGCCCATTATCTTTGTTGAAGATAAAGCAAAATGCCGCGAGCGATCGAAGCCGCCATTTGACTGCGGTAAGCTGGGTCAGAAAGCCTAGCAGCATCCTCAGCACCCGTCACAAAACCCACCTCCAGCAAAACAGAAGGCATAGAAGTCTTCCTCAAAACATAAAATCGCGCCTGTCGCACTCGGCGGTCATTCGCCCCCGTCCCCTCCAAAATACTGGCGTGAATCACCCTGGCCAAATCTTGGCCGTTATTGAAATAATAAGTCTCAATCCCATTGATATCCGGCCGACTCATATTAATCGCATTAGCGTGAATGCTGACAAACAAAGTAGCATTCACCCGTTCCGCCAAAGAAACTCTGGGATCCAGGTCGATTTCCCTGTCGTCAGTCCGAGTCATCACCGCCTGCACCCCTTGCTGTTCCAGCAGCCTCGCCACCTGAAGCGAGATATCCAAAACAATCTCCTTTTCCAGAATGCCCTGAATCCCGACTGCCCCCGGATCGCGGCCACCGTGACCAGGATCGATTACTATTACGGCGCGGCGGTTAGAAGCTTGGGGCAACTCATCGGTTCCGAAAGTCCTTCTCGGCAAAGGCTGCAAATTGGGAGTGCGAGTCAAAGGCTGCGCGCTAGCATTCGACGATCGCAACTGCAAAGACAGCAACTGCGGGTTGGGTCTCGTCACCCTGCCTACCTCTACCCCCGATCGCGGCTGCACCCAAATCACCACAGTCTCCGCATCTTCTTGGCTGGCACTAAACGATACAGGACTGTTGGCATCGAGCTGAGGAATTTCGCCCGTCAGCACACTAGAGGCGATCCTAATCCAGTAAGCTCTCGACCCCTGATCCCACCCGCTGCTATAGGAGACTTGGCGGTCAGTTCTGACCACCAGTTGGGTGCCGTTACTGGCTAAATCAATTGACTGAACTCTCGCTAAATTTCCTTGAGCTTGTCTAGCCGGAGGGTCTACAGTCAGGCGGCGGGGAACCGAGGGCTGTCGTACTACACTTCCAGGCAATAGCACAACCCCGCCCAAATTGCTCACTGACGCCCGCCACTGAGTATTAGGACTCTTCATCCGCAAAGTCACGCGGGTAACGGGCGGGTCTGTTGGCAGTTGCCGGACTTCAATCTTGTCAACCCCGTGCTGACCGTTCGTTTGAGGCTGTTGGCTGCTTAGGGCCGGAGCTAAAGTAGCTCCTTCAATATCGAGGGTAGCGATGTCCCCAGCGCGACTTTGTTCAAAATTAATTTGGGGGCGACGGCCCTGGGTGCGGACTAAAAAACCGTCCGCCGTCACCTGAACGTTTTGAACTACAGTCGCCTGGGCTGACTCGGCTTGGGATGCTGAAGGTTCAACTGATAACCTTTCTCCCCCTGGCTCTGAAATCGGATTTTGAGTTTCTGCCCGCACCGGCGTTGGCAAATCCACTGTCCACTCGCTCGGAGAAATACCCCGGAATTTTACTTGCTGAGGGTCTATAGTAAACCCGTCTCTGATCTCGACCACAATTCTGGTCGTATTGTTGTCAAACTGCCCTACCCGCACCGATTCGATCGCTCCTGAGAGCGGTCTGCTGACCGAGGGACGACCCAGACTCGTCCCCGGCAAGTCGATTACCAACCGCATCGGGTTGAAGATCAGTTGAGCCTTGGGTTGTACTCCCCCGTCTGTTGTAATGTAAAGCCGGTTCTCTGAAGCATCAAACCGCCAAGATTGCAGTCTAGCTGCTTCGGCGGCTCCGGCGAGCAAAAATACACTTAAGAAACTCGGTAGTAGCCAGTGGAATTTCACGACAGTTTTTTCCTCGTTTGCGTTACTGCCAAAAGCTGGAAGGGCGCTGCTTGCCCTCAGAGGCTTTCAGCAGTTAGCCGCCAGCAGACCGGGGGCACGGGGGCCGTCAGTTGTTGGCTAAATTGACTTTTTTATGCGTTAACAGGCTCCAAAATGCCAGATACCGGCATTTTTGAACTTTCCCGTATACTTGGGGGCGATCGGTTATAAGCAGACTGAAAGATTGTGGACACAAGGGAAGGTATTTATTTTTAGGAGCAAGAGACAAGGTGTTTCTTGAAGTTAGAAGGTACAAGTTAGAAGGTAGAATTTTACCTTTCTTCCAGGGAGGGGTTTCATAGCTCTTTAATGTTGGCGAATATCGTTACGGCTAGGGTTATAATCCGCTTTACACTTGCGTTTTGTTCTAACTTTTCCTAAACTACCTCAATAACTTAACAACTTACCTCGACAACAATCCGGATTTCCAAGATTTAGGTAACTTTTCAATACCGGCAAATGTTAGTCCCAGACAAACTAACATTTTTTTTGGAAAAAGCTTTTTTGCTAACTTTTTTGCTAACACATTGACAGTTAAATACAACTACATATCGCCCCTACTCTTTTTTTTCTGATTTTTTAAATCAGGGATTTTCGGTGCTGCTTGAAACTTAGTGGGGCGATCGCGATCGCGCCCGCCAATTTAACACTATGATAGCTAGTCCATGTTTTCAGCAGTAACGGGAGAGTTTTGTGTGTTACTTGGGCCGGCAATGCTTTGTACTTTAGACTCTTTTTGAGTGTTCGATCGACAGCCAGAGCATTGGTTGGTTGACCTGAGAAAAAGTTTTGACCGTAGATATAGTAGTTATCGCAGTTGTAAAGTTTGTTGGACAGCAAAGACAATCGATCGGCTTCTGGGTAAAACCTGTGATTTGGTTTAATGACTTGCCTTTCGACTAACTGCATAACTTGGATCTGTACTACCAGTTAGAGAAGATACACTATCTTGGTGATTGTGTCAATCTCTGAGCTTCTCAAAGAAGCAACCATCAATAACAGTAGATACATGACATCACAGAAAGACGGAGACTTACTTTGCTCCATGAGTCGTCCACCTAAAATGCGACAAGGGGGCGGACGCTATAACCGAGGCGGATATATCGAGCTCCGCGAGTACCGCCAACGGATTAGCGTCTGGGAAATTGTCGCCAATAAATAAGTTGCCCGACAGGGCATCCTTGTTTTTAGGACTAATATTCATAGCCATCAGCCTTATGAATAGTTGTCAGATGTTTTGGATGCACGTCAAAACATTTGTCTCTTGCGGTTAGCTTAAAACTTGGTCTAAACCGAATTGCAATTCTGCCTGTGTAGCTTCCTGCATATTTTCCAGTGAGGACGTTAGCTTTCACCAAGTCCCCAGTTTGAAAACCCATGAATAACTTTTGCGCCGGTGCATGACGAATGGGGAACCCAAATCTGTCGGTTCCGCAGCGCTGTCTTCTTCCGTGTCCCTTAGCCTTAATTAGCAAAGGTTTCACGCTATTTAGCAGTAGTCTTTCGGGAGTTGATTCCCCGACACAAGCTGCATCAGTCCAATGCTGTTTTTCTATTCCCCTGGTTTGGCGGTTGAATTTTGTTCGTCCCCCTGAACCCAATTCCACGGGCAGTCCGGTTAACTGTAGTCTTCTGTATAGCTCCCAACGAGTAGCATTGACGGCTGCTGCATCCAGTAGAGGTGTCTTGGCTTGGGCTAGTATCCGCTGAAGGATTTCAAGTTTTTTCTTGAGAAATTCTTCAACGGGTTTACTTCCCTTGGCTTGGTTGCAGGAATGGCAACTAAGACACAGATTGCTGACCCGATTACTTCCTCCCTTAGACTTGGCGAGAATATGCTCAACCTCGAAAGGAACATTTGTCGCACCGCAATAAGCGCACTTCCTATTCCATTTTTGCAGTAAATATTCCTTAATTTCAAAACCGAATAATTCGCCCCTTTGATATTCGATTCCAGAAATTTCAGGATTCTGGAACTGTTGTAAATCGAAACGCACCAATTCTTGAGAAATGGCGGTAACGGGACAGACCTTTCTGATTCGCCTAACCCAGGTTTCAATATTGGCAACACGGCTATCAAGAGATGGTGGCAACCATCCTGTTTTACGGGTTCTGTTTAAAAAACGGGGTTGGCGGTAACGGGTCTTTCTGTTGCGACGCCATCTTCTGAGCGAGCTGCGAGATTCGAGAGCCTCTTTAATTTGTTGCCCTCGGTGAGCAATTTCTAATGCGTTCGTGACGCGACCAGTTTGCTCTTGAACCACGGCAATACCCGTAGTTTTGCTACCTGGGTCAATTTTGATTCGGTGACAGTGAGTTACCGAATCTTCGAGAATCCTATCCTGTAAAACAATGGTAAACGGATAGCGTTTAAAAACCTTAGCCCTCCCTTTTTTCAATAGTTCTCTTGCCCGTGCCCGGTGGCATGGGTCAAGAGGTTTCAAGTTTTTATCTAGGACAAATGTACGCATTACTGCATCACTCAATTTCTTGGTTAAGTTTGCCTCGACGATGTTAAGACTCGGTACTATCTGAGCAACACTGGCTTTCCCTTAATCACCTGTTTAATTGCTCGGTTGTAGAGCTTGAAACTGGCACGCATTTCAAGGTACGAAGTTTAACGCTTGGTCTTAACGCCTGCTAGTCAAGAACTAGCCGTCTGGTCAACAGGCTTTTTCAAGCCCACACCAGACCCTTCGGGTTGGTGTGCGGTAGTTGACGTCTAATCAACAGTGCTGCAATTCGCTCTCGCCCATAGGTGCAAAATTCCGGCTCATCCAGTTCAAAATGGCTTGATTTACTTGTTCCGGGCATTCATCCTGGGGACAGTGGCCCGCATTGTCTAATTCAACTAGCTCTAAATAATTGGGGTTGCATTCGACAAATTGGTGGGGTCGGGCGAACCGAGGGGGAATCATCCGGTCTTGTTTGCCCCAAATTAACAGCATGGGGATTGTTAAATTTCGCATCACAATCTTGACACTGGGGCAAAATTGTGTACTCCCTACAGCTTTAAATAAAGCGCAGAAGGCGCGGGCTGCTCCCCGATCGCCCGCTGGCCCTGCTAGAATTTCAACTAATTCGTCGGTGACAGCTTCGGGGTTGGAGTAGGCAAAGCCAACCCAGCGACGGACAAAGGAAGGCTTGCGGGCAAAATAAAACAGAGGCCTGAGTATGATCGGAGAAACAAACAAACTTTCAACCGTTTCGATCGCCGGAAGCAGCCATCCAGGCACCGCCTCGGCTCGCACAGAGGGGTCTGGGAGGCTAATCATCACCGTGCCGGCCACCATGTCCGGGTGAGCCGCCGCTACGGCCAGACAAATTAGTGAGCCGATCGAGTTTCCTGCCAATATTACTGGCTCTCTGATAAAAGTTAGCCAAAAATCATAAACTTGATCGACCCACAAAGAGACAGAGTAGTCGATCGGAGCTTTTTGGGAAGCGCCAAACCCTAACAAATCCAAGGCGTAAACCGTTTGGTTTTCGGCGAGTTGGGCGAGATTTTGTCGCCAGTGTCCGATCGAAGCTCCAAACCCGTGCAGTAAAATAATCGGCGTTCCCGATGCGCGCGGGGCCATTGGTTTGGCCCCAGAATCTTGAAATTCCAGCGCGCCTTGATTTCGTACCCTATCGGGCCGCAAATAAGTGTAGCGAGTTTGCCAGCCCCGCCACATCCAGTCTCGTTGAGTTCCCACCCGTTGGTGCCACAGCAGAGAATTTGTCAATTTTGCCTCAGCTCGCAACATAAATTTACACTTGGTTATACCTATTCTACAAGGCAAATCAGGCGACTTGGGGGAGTTGCCAGACCGGGGGAGATGGGCTAGCAAAAGCGGTTGTACCTCATCCTTCAACTTTTACCCTGAATTTTTGACGGTTTTGTCATCGATCGGGCCTGGGAGCGGGCGATCGTGTGTGAAGTTAAAATAAAACTAGGCAGAAACTCAGCCAGACTGAGTAGAATAGCAAGTATTGTAAGAATTCATTTACGATCGTCCAAATATTCCCCAAGGCTTTAGCGGAGGGGGCACAGGGCGCGGTAGTACGTCCGGTAAGGGTAACACCTTATAAAACAGTTCGATCGTCAATCGTGAAAAATTGACCGCTCAAACCTGTAACTATCAAGAAGCTTCGCTATTAAACTACTGCTTGTAAAACCATTCATGCCTGTGATTGAAAGAAGACAAAATCGCAACCTACCCCAGATCAACGAAAATATTCGATACCCCAAAATCCGGGTAATCGATACCGACGGCGCGCAACTAGGGATATTGACACCTGCAGAAGCGCTGCGCCTCGCCGAAGAAAAAGAACTCGATCTCGTACTTGTCAGCGACAAAGCTGACCCGCCCGTATGCCGGGTAATGGACTATGGGAAGTACAAATTCGAGCAGGAAAAGAAAGCGCGAGAAGCAAAGCGGAAGCAGCACACTGCCGATGTTAAAGAAGTGAAGATGCGCTACAAAATTGAAGAACACGACTACCAAGTGCGCCTCAAACTAGCAGACCGCTTTATCAAATCTGGGGACAAAGTAAAAGCCACGATCATGTTCAGAGGTCGGGAAATCCAACACAGCAACCTAGCAGAGGACTTGCTTAAGCGCATGGCCACAGATTTGCAGGAAATCGCAGAAGTGCAGCAAGCCCCCAAAAAAGAAGGACGCAGTATGATGATGCTGCTGTCGCCAAAGAAAGTATAAATAGATAGTCATTAGTGAGCAGTCATCAGTCATAAACTGGTGACTGATAGCTGATGACTTCGGAAGTTAGTCAGGAATAAGCTACCACACAGGGAAATCAACGCTGCATGGAAAATTTTCAAATCAGCGGTTCGGCGGGAGTAAGACAAGGAGTGCTGCGATCGCTCAACCTGCGATCGGAAGAAGTAGAGCGAACCGTACTGATGTTCCTCGTCTACACTCTAACCTCCGTCGGGCTGATCTGGCTGGAACTCAGCACAGTAGGTCTTTTTCTAGATGAATTTGGTGCAGACAAAATGCCCTGGATTTATATAGCCAGCGCGTTTATAGGTTCTGGCTTGGGATTTGTCTACTCGTGGCTGCAAAAAATCCTGCCGCTAAGGCGCACCGTAGTGGTTGTTCTGGCAATGATGTCGATACCGCTATTTTTATTTCGATTCGGGATCGGCTACGAAAATACTAAGATAGCTGGCGTCAGCATCGCTTTTATTACTATTTTTTTGATGTGGCTGTGGGTAGAAGCTTGCTATGTCCTCAACGACCTTAATACTTCTATCACTTCCAACCAACTGTTTAATATTAGAGAAATCAAGCGCACCTATCCGCTAGTCAGTAGCGGCTATCTAGTAGCTGGAGTAGTCAGCGGATTTTCTCTGCCTGTTTTGCTGTACGTAGTCGGACTCAAAAACGTTACCCTCATATCGGGGTTGATGGTGGCGATCGGCTCGGTGTTGCTGTACTACCTCACGGAAAAATACAGCCAAGCATTCCCGGAAACGGCTCACTGGACGGATGATGATGATGAAGACGACGACCAAGAAGAATTTACCGCCCGCAAAGTTACAGGCCCACTTCAAAAATACGCCGTACCTCTAGTCAGTTTTTTCATCCTCGCAGAAGTCGTCTACGTGCTGGTAGATTTCCAATTCTACAGCCAGCTAGAATACCAAAACCCGGGGGACGGAGCTAGCTGGATCGCTAGCTTCCTGGGCATTTATGAAGGCATACAAGGCCTGTTTCAAGTGGCGACTCAATGGTTCGCTTCGAGCCGGTTGGTGGAAAGAATCGGTGTATTCGTGACGGCGATGATTTTGCCGGCGGGTATCGCTATACTCGGGGTGCTGACCCTAGGAGCATCGCTCGGCCAGCTAGTATCTGTGTTCATCGGGCTAATATTGCTGAGATTTTTAGACGAACTGCTGCACTACACGCTTTTGGAAACTGTTAGCCCGGTTTTATTTCAACCGATTCCCGACAATATTCGATCGGGCATTCAAACTCTGGTCAACGGTGTGGGCGAACCTTTGTCCTGCGGAGCTACAGGAGTAGGCATCCTGATTATGCTGTGGGTGACAGGCAAGATACTCCCCCAGCAAGACGAAAATGTATTTCACGACCAGCAAAGCTTGATATTTATTGGCGTGATCGTCATATTGGCACTGTTGTGGGTGTTTGTCGTATGGTTGATCCGCTCTCAATACGTGGGTTTGTTGGTCAAAAGTGCGGAGCGGGGGCGCTTGGGCGTCACAGACGTTGACCTCAAAGCTCTCAAGCGCGCAGTGGTGGAAACTCTACAAAAGCCGGGGGGCGAAGATGAAAAGCGCTCTTGCATAGAACTCCTGACGCAAATTGACCCCAAAAATGTCGGAGAAGTTCTGGCTCCCCTCCTCGATTCGCTGTCCCCTGGTTTGCAGCGCCAGAGCTTGGAAACGATGCTGCAACACCCGAACCCCGCCTATTTAGAATCAGTCCGCGCACTCTCGCAGCAATCCTTGCCGCCGGAGGTTCTGGCCTTGGCTTTGCGCTACATCTGGCTGACGGAAGCTGAACCGAATATTGAGAGCTTGCGGCCTTACTTGCAGCCGACGGTCGATCCGGTGGTGCGGGGGACTGCTGCTGCTTTAATTATGAGAAGGGGCGATCGCCTGCAAAAGGCAGAGGCTACTAATACGCTGCGCCAAATGCTGACGCACAAACAAGAGCGGGAACGTGTTATGGGGACGCGGGCTCTGGGAGAAGCTGATTATTTGCAAGGACTGCGGCTGCATATCCCCAATCTGTTGCAAGATGAATCTCTGCGAGTGCGCTGCGCTCTGTTAGACGTGATTTCGTCTACTCATTCGGAAGAATATTATCCTTCGCTGTTGCGCGGACTTGGTTACAAATCGACTAGGGAAGCGGCTTTGCAGGCTATAGTCAAACTTCACAACGATGCCATTCCTTTGCTCGTTTATTTGGCTGAGGATATCCACAAGTCGGATTTGGTCAGGTTGCAAGCTTGGACGGCTCTGGGTCAAATTGGGACAAATGAGGCGATCGACATTTTGGTGAGCAATTTGATGACGGCTTGGGGAACGACGAGGCGCAATATCCTCCGCATCCTGTTGAAAATGCCTTCGGAAGCGGGGATAGAAGGGGTTCTAGACCGCATCGGCCGTAGCGGCTTGGAAACTCTTATCGAACAGGAGTTAATGTTTATCGGTCAAATTTATGCAGCTCTAGTAGATTTTTCTGGGGTAACAACCTACGGCAATTTCTCGGATCGGGAAGCCAACAGCACCGGAGCACCTGGGAACGATACGGCTCAATTGTTGCAGCGGGCTCTGGCGGGATTGGAAGCTGATGCTAGGGAGCGGTGTTTTTTGCTGATGAAGTTTCTTTATCCGCTGGACACGGTACAAGCCGCTGCTTTCAACATCGCTTCTGGCCAACCTTCTTTGGTTGCGAGGGGATTGGAAATTCTCGATAATACTGTGGATATAGCTAGGAAGCGATCGCTCATCAATTTGTTAGACCAACACTCGGAAAGAGAAAAATTGAGCAACCTCTCGGAATTGATGGTTTACAAACCTCTAGCGCCTAGCGATCGTTTGCGCCGCTTGCTAGAATTGCGCCACTTCCTTTCCGATTGGGCCTTGGCCTGCTGCTTTCACTTGGCGAGACAAGCGCGCTGGAGTCTTACGGCTCAACAAACTCTTGTCTGTCTGCAGCACCCGACGGGTTTTGTCCGCGAAGCAGTGTTAGCCTATTTGAAAATAGCCTCGCCGCGGGCTTTGGTCGAATTGTTGCCCAGGCTGCAAAATGACCCCGATAATTTGGTATCCGCTCAAGTTGAAGAAATGATGGCAGAGTTGGGTGCTGGGGGGAAAAGGTAAAGAAGGAAGAAGGAAGAGGGATGAGGGAACAAAAAGAAACTATGCCCAATGCCCAATGCCCAATGCCCAATGCCTCTTCCTCTTCCTTTGTTTAAGTTTAAATTAATCATTGCATCTCATTATGTTAACAAGCGTCGAACGCCTATTGTTTGTGAGGGAGGTTCCGATTTTTAAGGAACTGCGGGATGATTTTCTCGTGCGTCTAGCATCGGTAATGGATGAACTTTCATTTCCTTCTAAGCACAGGATTTTTACGGAAGGACAAGAAGGTCGATCTCTCTATATTTTGGTATCGGGAACGGTGCGGGTGCATATAGGCGATCGGGATTTGGCACAGTTGAAAGCGGGGGCTTGTTTCGGGGAAATGTCGCTGTTTGATGCAGAACCTCGATCGGCTTCTATTTCTACTCTCGAACAATCCGAGTGTTTGATGCTGACTCAAATGCAGCTATACGATGCGATTGATGAAACGCCGGGAATTGCGGTGAATATTATTCGCTTGCTGTCGCGCCGGATTCGGGAGTTGAATCAAAAGTTGAATGCTAAAGAAGCGATGATGCCTCCTACAGAGACTGTGAGAGTTCCTGAAATGCGATGAAATTGGGGAATTGAGAATTGTGTTTTTAGTCGATCGGTAATTCTGCACAATTTATCTTCTGTAAGGTGCCAATAGCGCACAATTTTTCTGGCTAGTGTCCGCTATTTGCACCTCATACTATATTTACAAAAAAAATGTAACTATAGACAACCCCCAAACCCGAATATTCATCAGTCATAGCCAATCTAAAATCTAAAAACTAAAATCTAAAAACTAAAATCTAAAAACTAAAATCTAAAATGGCATGACTATCGCCAATAAGGTCGGCCCTTCCAAAAAACTCCCACCGTAACTCCGATGAGTGCAGCTTCCGATAAACTTGCTAATAAAGGAGGGATGGGTAGGAATGACTTTAACACCAAACCCAAGAGCACGCAGAAAACTAAAACCCACAAACTAATTCGGTTGAGCAAAAATTGTTGTTGCCAATACTCTAAAAAGTACACTGCTAAAGCTCCCATTCCCAGTGCAGCAACGAAAGGTATCAATGTCCCGAGGGAGGAGCCGTAAAGAAGCGTCACGACGTTGCGGATTGGCCGCGATTGCGTGAAACCCCAGGCTAAAAATAGCTCCACTCCAATCACGATTGAGTTGACGAGGGCGGAAATTTGCAGCATTTCTCGCCAAGGTAAAAGTTTTAAGCGCCGCAGAAAATTGTTCACGATCGGCAGATTAGGTAGGTTGCTTTGATTTTATAACAGTTTTGCCCTGGCGATCGACCTTTGATGACAATTTGTGAAGTAAAATAAAGATATAGAGCAGTCTCTTGACAAATTCACCCAGAGTACCTGCCTATTAATTGTTGGAACCGCGAAAGGAAAAAAGTTATGGTGGAGAACACTGTCGATTGTGCTGTAGCTTGCGTCAATGGCTGCATTCTGGGCGACAAGTGCCCGAAGCGGGAATACGCAGAAGCAACGTCCAACTTTATTGAAAATACTTCTCTGGATAAAATGCTAGAAATAGCAGAGGAAGCGGTGAGAAGGAAACGGACGGAACCCCCCAAATGGGTAATTCCTGATTTTCCCGAATAGAATTAACATCCCCATTAAAAAGCGATCGCCCTTATCAAACGGGCGATCGCTTTTTGTATTCCCAATGAAATAGCTGCTCAGAATCAATATATTTCCTGGGATAGAAGCTAAAAGCTTAAATAGCAATTACAATGTCATTTAATGATAGCCATTGGCAATTACTAAAAATAATTCAGCTCAAGCGAAATTCGGACATTTTTAATTTAATTGAGTTCAAAAACAAACAGGAGCAAGTCTCGTGGCACAGCAAAAGGAACGCAACGCAAAAACAACAAGAGATGGTGATAATTTGGGCGAATTGCCTCAAGAAATTACCGAATCTTACGGTACAGGCGTCATCGATCAACCGGGAGTGAGCCAAGACGACATAACAACTCTGCAGGACAGCAGTTCGGAATACTCTTCCACTTCCCAAATCGGCGGCGAGGACGGCGATCCGGCTGCGGAACAAGAAAGTGCCACGGGCGAGCAATCTGTGGGCGGAACCGCGCCTACTCCAGACCTGGATATGGTTGATGAACTCGGAGCCGCTGCGGGCATAGAGATGCCGGATGGGGCTATTTTGCACACAACAGATATGCTGGAACATCGAGATGAAAGCCGGTGGGAATTAGACCCGAGTTCTGCGGAAGATTATCAGGAACGACCGGATTTCTAGGTCGATTTTTTACAAAAAAATAGATAGTATAATAGGAGCGGGTTCACCAGTATCCATACTTCATATCCGAAGTATTTGTAAATCCGCCCCTCCTCACTTTTGCTCTCGCAACACATATCCAACTCCCCGAACCGTATGCAGCAGGCGTTTTGAGTTACTTGCTTCTAATTTAATCCGTAACGCACGGATATACACTTCAATAATGTTTGACTCTCCCATAAAATCGTAACCCCAAACTTTTTCTAAAATTCGGTCACGGGTAATGACTTGACGGGAATTTTGCAGCATAAATTCTAACAAATCAAACTCTTTGGCAGTGAGTTCAATTAGTTGACTGCCTCGATAAACTTCACGGGTTAAACCGTTCAATATTAGGTCTTCAAATTGTAAATTATCCGGGTCATTTGCTTGAGATCGGCGCAGACGTGCTTTAACTCTCGCGAGGAGTTCTTCCATACTGAAAGGCTTAGTAACATAATCATCGGCTCCAGCATTTAATCCCGTCACGCGATCGGGTACTTCATCTTTTGCTGTCAGCATAATTATTGGTACTTGAACACCAGTCGATCGCAACCTTAAACAGATGTCTAATCCAGAGATGCCGGGAAGCATCCAATCTAAAATTAATAAATCCGCTTGAGCATCACGAGCGATCGTTAATCCATCCAATCCGTTTGGGGCGACAGTGACGTGATATCCTTCAAGACTAAGTTCAGATTCGATGAACTTTGCCAGTTTAGGGTCATCTTCAACAAGGAGTATGCGATCGCTCATAGCTGCGGATTCCAGACAGGTAAGGTGATAGTAAAAATACTACCTTCTCCCGGTTTAGATCGGAGCGTAATACGTCCTTCCATGCCTTCGATCAGGCTTTTGGCGATCGCCAATCCCAGCCCTGTACCGTCTCTAGAGCGCGTCATTGACTCATCCACCCGGTAAAATCGCTCAAAAATCCGGTTTTGATGGGGGAGAGAAATACCAATTCCGCGATCGCCCACATGAATCATCACCTGCTGTTCCCTCTTTTCTAATACTAACTCAACTGGTTGTTCGGGAGCAGAATACTTGATTGCATTATCGACTAAGTTAATTAACACCTGTTGTAAACGATCCTGATCCGCACAGGCTACAACATCCTCATCATTTGACACGAAAATAATTTTTCGATTGCTAACTTTTTGACTCATCTGGGCAACCTCAGCCACCAGAGTATTCAGCATCACCGGATTCAAACGAAAGTGCAAGTTGCCACTATCAGCCCTTGCCAAATCCAGCAAATCTTCTAACATCCGAATCGTGCGTTCAGTTTCCCCAACGGCTGTTTCCAGTGCTTGTTGCTGATAGTCACTTAAGTTAGTGCTGCGTCGCAGCAAACTTTGTAAATAACCAACTACAACCGTCAGAGGAGTGCGTAATTCGTGGGAAACATTACCGACAAATTGGCGTTGTTGCTCCCAGGAACCAGATAAGCGAAACAACATCTCATTAAAGGTTTGTGCTAGTCCTAAAATCTCATCAGGAGCCTGATGCAGTTGGAGTTTTGCCGCCTGCAAATTATCAGCAGACAAAGTGCTAGCTACCTGACTCATATGTTCCAAAGGATGGAGAGCATGACGAATGCGACTGGCGATGGCCAACATTAACACTAAGATTACCACAACACTGACAACAATTAGACTGCGAATCCCATCATTTAATTGACGTTGCTCATCAGTGATATCTTGAGAGAAATATACCGTACCCAGTAACTCATTTTTAATCCTCAGAGTTCTGCTACAGATCACCAAGTAGCGATCGCCCACCTGAACAAAAGTAGGCTCAGCAGGTACTTCGGTCAACGAGATCATCTTCGTAATCTTAGAAGATTGCAGATCCATATCAGGTGAATTCACCAAAAGCATCCCATCATTTCGCTTCACCCACACCATAATTCCTCCTGTGGAAGCTTTATGGACGCTTCGGGTTAAGCCAATTTCTAGTGAACCCATTTCACTATAAAGCTCAACCTGTTCGGGAAAGCGTATTCCAATGTATTCCAGGGTTTTTTTATGGGCACCGACTAAATTTTGCGACCTTTGCCAGCCGGCCCAAAATGCCACACTGCTAAGTCCTATAATCGAGAGTACCAGCAATTCCAGTGTCAGGCGAAACTGAAGCGAAGAGGTGGAAATTCGCTTGCCAGTGAGAGGGTTGATAGCGACTATAAATTGGGGAATGAGCTTCATTATATCGTCAGGTAGCGAGGAGACTTAAGCATTAAAATTAGGAAAAATTCCAACTAGATTGTTCCTGGACGCACTGTACAGTCAGAAACCGGGTTTTTTTACGAAAATCCTTCGTTATAGCCAGGAGATTCGCTAAAAAACCCGGTTTATTTGGTATGATTGCGTCTAGGACTATAGCTCCAAAAAATCATTAGAATGCACCCTTAAAAGTTTTCCGCAGTACCTTTAATCTGGTTAAACTCAAATCGTCGATCGTAATCTGTTACACCATAAAGATTAAAACTAATGGTTGGTTGATCTCCCAGTGCTTCCACATGATGAATCGCATCTGGCATTAAGCACAAAACGTCACCAGGGGCAAGCAAAATATCGCCCACTGTTGTGATTTTATCGGGAAACTTGCGAGTTGGCGATCGCTGCCAAAAAGTATTTTTCTCCTGTCCATCAAGTAGCGCCACCAGTCCCCAACTGGCATGATTGTGAATCGGAGAAACAGCACCCGGAGCCCAAGCCACCAACTGCACCGTCAGAGGAAAAAATGGTTCATCATACAGTGTTTGTACGGCCCAGCCTGTCTCAGAGTCAGGCTCAAGGAGAGCAATTTGAAACCAGGAAGAACTATCTAACAACCTGCGGACAAGGGGACAAATTGCCTGGAGTCGTAAATAATCATCACTAATTTGCTCTAATACATCTTCCAAGTCAGTTAAAAAGCGGTAAAGTCGGTAGGGATGAGTCAAATCTTCAATTTGACTTGTAGCCTCAAAAATACTGCACTGTCCATCATCAGTCACTAACCAGTCTTTTCCTGTCATAATTTCTCAACTCGCGATTAAATTACTGCACTACTAAGTTTCTCATCAGCAATCTTGGGTTGAGAAACCAGATATCTAGCAAGAAACCCGGTTGCTAAGCCAAGAGTGTATCAAGGACTCTTAAGGATAGTCAGGGTTAATCTCCACTCTATAAGAAATTCCGGGTAACTAGATGATGCGTTCCTAATTTCCCGATGAATTTTTGCTGAATAAAGGGACGTATAAAGTATTCAGAGTTTTATCTCTCATCCATCTCTTCCTCATCTAGCACTCATTTTCTTGAGCATTAATGTAAATAACCTCAAAGCTTGAGGACAACAACAAGCCAGCATAATTCCCAGAGAGCAAGAACTCTCAAGCAAACATCTGGCGTGGAATTACTAAGAATTTATCTGGAAATTAGACACATGAAAGTAAAATACATTACTACGATCGCCATTGCCGCCATTCTCGGTTTGGTAACAACTAATGTTAGCTACGGCAACTTCAAGGCATCAACAAACTCAAACTCTACAACGGTTTCATCCAAGGTTGCACAATCCAATCCTTGTGCGGGTAAAGCCAATCCTTGTGCTGGTAAAGCCAATCCTTGTGCGGGTAAAGCCAATCCTTGTGCGGGTAAAGCCCATCCTTGTGCGGGCAAAAGCAGCACAGCAACCGTTCATCCTGAATTTTACACCGAAAAAGGTGTGGCTCTTGATGGTCAGGATGTTGTAGCCTATTTCACCCAAAGCAAATTAGTTATGGGAGTTAGCCAATTTAAACATAATTGGGGTGGAACAACTTGGATGTTTGCTAATGCAGCAAACCGTGATATGTTTGCTAAAAATCCTGAAAAGTATGCTCCTCAATACGGTGGATATTGCGCCCAGGGAACCAGTGAAGGGCATCTTGTTGTCACTCAGCCTGACGCCTGGAAAATCGTTAATGGGAAGCTTTATCTCAACTACGACAAGAAAGTACAAGCACAGTGGATGGGGGATATTCCTGGTCACATTGCTTCAGGAAACAAAAATTGGCCTGCTATTCTGAATAACAAAGAACTGTTCCGCTAAGGAATGAGAATTAAATAACTTCCACAAGTTTGTGGGATGGGCGTCCCGTCCGTCCGTTTTGGACGGGCGGGACGCCCATCCCACTTTCAAGAGTGGAAGTTATTTAGTTCTCATTCCTTAACAAGCTGTACCTCACACAATTGACAACTGCTATATTTTCTGAGCGAGCAAAATATTGGGTGACTTATCCTTCATAAAGCGTGTTGGTAGTCAGGACTTCAGTTGTATCTATGCCGATGAACAATTACTATTAGTCCTGACTACCAAATTCCTGTGCTTAGATCGCCGGATATGATATTATGTATCGCAAAAACCGGGTTAATGAAGCCAACTCTCCTCAAGAAAAAGGTGATCTATGGAATTTAAAGATTTTCTGGGTTTGCTGCATCCTATTTTAGCTGTAGCGATTGTTTTTCCTATGCTTGGTGTTGTTCTCAATATGGCGTGGCAAACTATGCAGCGTCGCAAGCAAATTGCGATCGACACCAAGAGCAAAATTCCACCTGTAGTCGGTTCAGAACACGTCAAAGCAGGTCGAATTCTGTCAGGTTCTGTGGTAGGAGTGACGTTGGTGGGTCTAGCCTACCCGATTTTTGAGCATATTTTGAGCAAGGATGTTTGGAGCAAAAACTCGTTTCAGGTCATTTTCATTGTGCTGATGTTTGTTGCAACTGTGGGTTCTTTGGTCATGCTATATCGAGCGACACCCGCTTTATGGCGCGGCATATTTTCGACCCTAACAGGTACGGGTTTGGTGATTCTTGGCACTCAGGATGGCGTTTATCGGCGAACCAATGAATGGTATTGGTCTCACTACTACATTGGCATCGCCGCTGCGCTAATTATGGTTTTTTCCCTTGCCATCATTGAAGACATTTACAAAGACCGTTCAAATCGCTGGCGCACTATCCATGTCATCTTGAACTCGATCGCCGTGCTGCTCTTTCTGGGACAGGGAATGACCGGAACCAGGGATTTATTAGAAATTCCTCTTAACTGGCAGAAACCCTATATTTATACCTGTGATTTCACCAATAAGACCTGCCCAAAACCGTGAGCGATCGCATTACTTTGAGATTCAAGTCTAAAATTAGTATAAATTAGAAGGGCGGGACACCCCACAAGAAATTTCATGTATTGTGAAACAGGCATCTTGCCTGTTTTTAAGATGTGATGTATTGTGGAACAGGCATCTTGCCTGTTTTTAAGATGTGATGTATTGTGGAACAGGCATCTTGCCTGTTCTTGAGATCAGAATGTTGCAATATCTCACTCACTACCAATCAGTCACCAATCTTAATCATTGCGAGTCAAACCCTGAAGACTAACTTGCAAAATCGACAAACCCAAAATTAGCAAAAACAAAACCAGCCCGATCGTACAAGCATAGCCAATTTCCAAATCCTTAAAAGCCCGTTCGTAAAGATAATAAACAACAGTCTTAGAATTATTGCGAGGGCCGCCCTGAGTCATAATATAAACTTCTTCAAAAACCTTAGTAGCAGAAATCGCCGAAATTACCGCAACCAAAACTAAATACGGCTTCATCAGCGGCACAGTAATATCCCAGTGCTTTCCCAAACCATCAGAACCATCAATAGCAGCCGCCTCATAAAGTTCTGCCGGAATAGCTTGCAGCCCTGCCAAATAAATTACCATGTAATAGCCCAATCCTTTCCAGATAGTAACTGCCATGACGCTAAAGATTGCTAACTTCGGATTAGCCAGCCAAGAAACAGGAGGTAAACCCAACAATTCCCCCAACTGATTCAGCAGTCCAGTCTCAGCAAACAGCCACTTCCAAGCAATCCCGGCGACAACCATGGAAATCACCGCCGGCGTGTAGTAGGCTGCACGAAACCAGTTCATCCCCTTAAGTTTTTGGTTGCACAAAATCGCCATTCCCAACGGTAGAACAACCAATACAGGCACAACGCAGGTGAGATACAGCAGCGTATTCGTCAAAGTTTGCCAAAATACTCGATCGCCCCACAACCTCTCAAAATTCTTCAACCCCACCCACTGCGGCATTTGAGTCAAATCATATTCGTAGTTGGTAAAACTCAAATAAAAAGCTTGCACCGCCGGCCACAAAACAGTCAAACTCAAAATAAATAAAGCCGGAAGCAAAAACAAATAAGGAGTCAGTTTTCGTCGGGAAAAAGTAACAGACATAAATTAATTATTAGTTATTAGTTATTAGTTATTGGTTATAACTGGTTCCCAGGCTGAGCCTAGGAACCAGTTATTTCTTAGTCTGCGGAGGCAGACTTCGTTTGTGTAGACGCGGTTTCAACCGCCGAGTAATCAAGGGGTAACAAACTAATCAGCCTCTACAAACAATTGTTATTTAACTCCAGAAAACAAACCCTGCCAGTCTCCGGGAGAACTGCCATTTTCCCCCTCTTTCACCTCAAAAGTAACGTTGCAAGCTTGCGGTTGTTCCAAAGCCTCCACGCACAATTCTGCAATATCTTCCCGACTGACTTTGCCCCTAATATTGTCTCCTTGCTCAAATATTAAAGCTTTGCCTCCCGCTTCTTCTGTCAAAGCGCAAGGTCTGACAACAGTATAAGGTATGCCGCTCGATCGCACGCAATCCTCCCCTTTCAACTTCCAAGTCAAAATCCCCCCCAACATATCATTCATCCTGACAGCAGGCGGTTCTTCTTCCAAGTTAATTCCCGGTCGGCCAGGGCGGGTAACTCCTGCCGAACTCACCATCACAAATCGCGGCAAAGTCTGTCCCCCATCAGCTTTAATAGATTCTAACTCCAGTTGAAAAATACCCGGTGTAAATTTCGGGTTGAGCGCGCCATCATATTCAAACTTGCTCAACATTAACTGAAAAGAAAAAATAGTGCTGGCATCAAATTTAGAGCCATCTTTGACAGTTTTGGCGCGGAATACTGGGATTAACTCATCAAAGGGAACAGTGATAGTAATCCAGATATTGTAAACAGTATCAAACGAATAGCAATAGCCAATTCCATCCCATTTAGCTTCGCTGCGAACAATCAATTTGTAGCGCTTGCCGTCTCCTTTGACACGTAGTTGGAGACCGCTAAATCCTGCGAGATTGAGGGGAGGATCGAAGTTGCGGGTACGCACCGAAGCAAAGCCGCCCGAGTTGGCAGTAGAAACATTGCCTGTGAAGATAGCTGTATTGTCTGTAAGTACGATCGAACTTTCGCTAGTGCCGCCCATCACGATATCGTCTAGCGCACCCCAAGTTTCTTTTAAATCTTGGCTGGGTTTTGTGAAGTCAAAAATTATTTTTTCGCCTGCTTTAATTAGCTGGCGGCGAACGGCTTGCACTAAATTATTGAGGCCTTTGTATTCGACTATTTCGGGAACATCCACAACTTCCGGCATATAAAATTTGATGCCTTGATAATATTTTTCCCGCGTTGGAGTGTCTCCTTCTACTGGTTGAACTTTGGTGCCAGTACAGCAGATAACTGCTTCTATGCCCTCGGTTACTAGCGGTGTTAGGGTTTCTGGGAGAGTGATATCTCCTTCGACTAATTCGACATTTTTGCCGAGAATTTCTGTTGCTCTTTTAGCATCTCTGACGAGGGCTCGCACTCTATATCCCCGCTGTTGCAGCCGCTTGACAACTCGCTTCCCGACGCCGCCGGTAGCACCGGCTACCAGTATCAGTTTGGGTTGGTCTTTTTTAGTTTTGCTGCTGCTTCCAAAGAGTTGTTGCAGCCAGCTAATGCTGCCAATGAAGGGAATGACGCCGAAATAAGCCAAGGTTTTGAGAAACCGGCCGGCATCCCATTGGGCGGTTTTTTTTTCAGTCATACTAGCTTCCTCTGAATTGGCTCAAATCTACTTAGCTGCTTTTGTATTTTAATCTAATTTTCGATTTTTGAATTGGGGCGATTTCCTAGCCTTTGGGATAGATTCGCTAGCGCGGACTTTTTTTCACTTGACAATGGGTGTGGGGTGAGTTTGGCTCAAGGGAATCTCAATAATCAACTCGGTACCCTCTCCGGGGGCAGAAATGCAAGTCAATTTGCCACCGTGTTGTTCTAGCACAATTTCGTGGCTAATCGCCAAACCTATCCCCGCACCTTTGCCCACCTGTTTTGTGGTAAAAAACGGCTCAAAAATTTTCTGGCGCACTTTTTCTTCCATGCCCCAACCGTTGTCCTCGATCCGAACTGCTACGGCTTTTTTCCCCGGACAAAGTTCAGTCACAATCCGAATTTGTCCGTACTTAACTGGCTCTTCTTTGTCCCCGCCGTGCGACGATAAGTTATTGTTGACAAAGGCATCTTCGAGAGCATCAATGGCATTTGCCAGTACATTCATAAATACTTGGTTGATTTGAACTGGGTAACACTCAACAAAAGGCAGAGAACCATATTCTTTGATGAGATGAATTGCGGGGCGATCGGGCTTCGGTTTTAGTCGATTACTCAAAATCAACAAAGCGCTATCCAATCCGTCGTGAATGTCAACTGGTTTAATCTCTGCTTCGTCAATTCTAGAGAAGTTTCGCAGCGACTGAACTATCTCGCGGATGCGGTTAGCTCCTACTTTCATTGAACCCAGCAATTTCGGTAAGTCTTCAACTATGAACTCTAATTCTACTGCTTCTATTTGTGCTTCAATTTCTGGCGAAGGCGACGGATAGTGCTGGTTGTAAAGCTGCAATAAATTGATCATTTTTTGACTGTATTCATTAGCATAGCTAAGATTGCCGTAGATGAAGTTAATCGGGTTAGTGACTTCATAAGCTACTGCCGCCACCAACTGTCCCAAGCTTGACATTCTTTCGCTTTGCACCAATTGAGTCTGCGCCCGCTTCAGCTCGGACATCGCTGTTTTTAAATGAGCAGTTTTTTCCCGTTCTCTGGCGACTGATGCTTCTAGTGCTGTATTTAATTTTTCGAGTTTATCGACTTGACACAGCACTATATTAATCATTGCTTTTTTCAGTTCCAATGCAGCTTCTATTTCGCATTGTTTCCAAGGCAACGATTTGTACCTCACATTTTCTTTCCACAGCTCGAAGGATTTCCGAGGAGACAGTCGAGGGTTGCCATCTTCATCGGTTTCCACTGGTTTGTTGGGGTTGCCCGCCCAATTTACGGTCTTAATTACTTCCGGGCGAAACCACAAAACGTATATTTTCTGAGTCGGAGATATTGCTATGGCCAAACACCCGCTGGCTGTGTCTTTAAATTCCTCAGCTTCTGGATAGCATTTGGTGAGCGAGTCCGTATAAAAAATTTCTTGTTTGAGGTTATTTTGCACCCAATTAGTTAAGTATTTGAGCGCTTCTCCTTGAGGTGTTTGCCCTACTTGATAGCACTTGTCTCCAAATACTATTGCGGCTCCCTGGGCGTTGACTGCTTCTAGCAAATTCTGCTGACATTTAACTAACACTTCTGACAAGTTGTCGGACGTGGATATGTCTTCAAAAATCTTGGTTTGAATGGATTTTAAGTGTAGTTTGTAGTCGTAGTCTTCGTTTCCTTCTTTTGATTGCAGTTCTAAGGACATTACTTGCCCGATAAATTCGCAGGCGGCGCGCAATTCATAGTTGAGGTATTTTGGTGTATAGTTGTGGCAAGCAATCAATCCCCACAGTTTTTTGTCTTTGATTAACGAGATTGACATCGAAGCTGCAACGCCCATATTTTGCAGGTATTCTATGTGAATGGGAGAAACGCTTCTCAATACGCTGAAACTCAGGTCTCGCGGCTGGGTCGTGAGAGCATTATTTCCTGAAACAAGGGGGACTGGTTGATAATTAATATCTGGGATTAACCTCAGCCAATTTAACGCATACAGTTGTCGGGCTTGTTTGGGAATATCTGAACTTGGGTAGTTTAATCCTAAGAAAGGACTCAGCATTTCTGCTTTGTCTTCAGCGATTACAGCGCCGTTGCCTTCGTGGTCAAATTGATAGACCATAACTCTATCAAAACCCGATATTTTTCTGACTTCTTCTACAGTTATTTGAGATAATTCTTTGAGATTTTTGGCGCTTTGAATTTTGCTGATAGTAGATCTCACTGAATGATAAAAACTAAAAACTGAAAGATTTTCTGGGCTGGTGGCCAATTCCAACTCGACCATCAATACTTCTTCTACTCGGTGGAGGATGCAGTCAAATTCTAAATATTTACCTTTGTTTATGACAGAGAGTTTAATGGGATTAACGGTTTTTAAGTTTTCATTACACAAACAAAGCTTGAGTTTTTTGAGTTGAACTCTATTGAAGAATAAGCTCAAATTTCGACCGATCGCACTTTCGGGCTCTACTCCTAACAAATCTTGCGTATTTTCACTGACTTGCAGTATTTCTAGTTCAGGTTCTCGTACAACAAGTAGCACCCCGTGTGGCTGAATCAGCCCCGATATGTGAATCTGTTCTCTGTCGCAGTTTGTCAAGTCAACTTCTTCGAGTGCGGGAATTGTGATTTGTAGATCCATTTTCTTTGTCTTCCGCTGTAAAATGTCGAGAGGGTTCTAATGATTTGAGATTTGAGAGCCAAGTGGCTTTTCTATGATAATCTCATATTGTTCGATCGCATAACGGATCGATCCCTGGACGGACACTGAGAATCAATCAAGAATCAATCATCCGATCATCAGCGAATCAAAAAAGATTTAGTCGAAAATCAGCCTGCAGTATTTGTTGCTGTGAGACCAGCCTCAGCTTTCTATAAATTTTACCGACTTGGCTCCTATATACTATCGCTTCCCGATGTTAATTATCATAGCAATTGTTGCGATTCTTCAAGTATGTTTAATAATTTTCCAAAACTTTAATATTTGTGGTAAAATTTTCCCTGCTGGAAAAGGGGGAGAGAAATGCGTCTCCAGAGCGGCCTACTTACTGAAATATTAAGTTAAGGTAAGGGTGACAAGATATGAAAGTCAAGTCACGCTAAGCTCTTTAAGTATACCCAACAGGCCAGACATTTAGACTGATGCTCGACTTCAATACAGTTACTGAATTTTCTCATACCTACTGCATAGCTATCTGTGCCTTTTTAGTTCCGGCAAACTTGCTGACTACTTTGCAGACAGCGATTTTGACAGGACTAAACCGACCTCGAATGCAAATTTGGGCGTCTGTGGTTGTCGCCAGCCTTTGGGCTACAGCAATGATATTTCACGTTTTTACCTGGTTCGCGATCGGGGTAGTAATGCCTCCGACATACATCTTGCTAGTTATGGCAATCACTTGTCTGACAATCAATGTCTGGGCGATCGCTCATCCTGCAAGCATGATGCAATTAATTCGAGTTGCGGTATCAGTTGTTAGGGGAT
This sequence comes from Microcoleus sp. Z1_B2, assembly GCF_036700325.1. NCBI lineage: Bacteria > Bacillati > Cyanobacteriota > Cyanophyceae > Oscillatoriales > Microcoleaceae > Microcoleus > Microcoleus sp. Z1_B2. Next base: position 42,150 of record NZ_JAUBOQ010000012.1, on the reverse strand, counting down.
ATTTCCGAAGGAAGAAGGATGTAGTTGTCTAAAAACTTAAAAAAAATGGCAGGGGGTAATGTGAAAAAAATCAGGGAAAATATGGGTTTCCGAAGATTTTTTCGAGAGGCAAATCGTGCTTCCGAGGGCTGAGTTTTCAGCGGTTATTCCGGTTCGCGATCGCGACAATCATCTGTTTCCGGGCCGCGGGGATGGATCGTGCAGTTGAGCAGGTAGCCCCCGTCGCTTCTGCCGTAATAGTAGCGGCATCCGATGCAAATTGCGGGAGGTTCGATCGCACTTTGGTAAAGCGGATAATCTCCAGTCGCCAGCAGCGAAAAGTCGCGCTGCGTCTGAACATTCCCGATAATAGCGCCGGAGAGTTCGACAGCTTGGCGGATGTTTTCGATCCTGGTGTAAGGTGGCAGGTAAATGTCAATACAAAGGCGTATCCCCTGGCTATCCCGATCGTGGCGGGTAATAGTGCCTCCGAGCAAACCGACGCGCGAAGCAATAGCCGAGGAAAATTCGCCCAGGGAGGTGCAGTAACCGGAGAAAACGTGAATATGTTCGTCCGTAGTAGCTCTCACCGTCAGGCGAGTGGGAATTCGCACTCTCAGGTAAGCGTCGAGTTCGTCAAAAACCGATTCGGCGAGGGAGAGCATTTGGCTGGCGTCTTCGTGGTTGAGCCCAAAACCCTTAGAAACCTTGGACACGAGGGCTGCTAAAATATCAAAAACTTCGGTTAAGAGCGATTGTAGTCTGCTATCAATGGCGATCGGACATTCTCTGAGCAGCTTTAAATAATCCTCCAACCGATGAGCAATGCGCTGAATGCTGCTAAATCCGAGCATAGCTGCTCCCGCTTTAATCGAGTGCGAGGCTCGGATGAGCTGGTGTATTCTTTGGGGATCTGGCAGGGTGTTTTGCAGATATTGCAAGCCTGGTTCGATAATTTGGATGTGTTCTGTGGCTTCTTCGATAAAGTAGCCGATGATCCGCTGTAGTTGTTCTGGCAGCATAATTTTATTCTCCTAAAGGCAACCGAGTATTATTAGTCATTAGTCAGACATTTGATAGTTTGGAACTGATATTTAACTGACGAGTTATTTTTGTTTTTAAGCCCTGATTTGTTTTATTCTGACTCACGGCAACTGTAGTGGCAATGTCGAAAACTGTTAACTCTTAAGTGTTGAGTGTTATTTTTTTTGCTCCTACGGTAGCGGTTGCTACACCCAACAGCAGCACCGCAGCACCTGCGAGTACCGCCGGCGCCGGCATTTCCCCAAACAGCAAATAACCCAACCAACTCGCCGCCACCGGTTCAAACAAGATGGCAAGAGTTACCAGAGTTGGGGAAATCTGCATTACAGCCCAGTTCAAAATGGTGTGGCCGACTAACTGAGGCAAAGCTGCCGTTAACAAAATATAAAAATATACAATGTCGGGGTAATTAGTATAAGTAGTGCCGAAGGCGAAGGGGAGAGGCAGCAGGACGATCGCAGCAACAGTATAGGCGATCGCGATATAGCCACCAATTCCCAGTCCCTGGCGCTGAGCTTCCCGGCCCAGCAGCAAATACAAGCTGACAGCCCAGGAACCAGCCAGAGCCAGGAAATCGCCCAGCAGTTGGCTGCTGCCAGCATTAGCTGCGCCCGCACTTCCAAGGGCGATCGCCATTCCCCCAGTCAGGGCTATAGTAATACCAGCGATCGACATTTTGCTGAGTTTTTCGCCGAACCAGAAACGCGACAAAAGCGCTACCCAGACAGGATTAGTGGTGACAAGGGCTGTCGAGGCGGCGATCGAAGTATAAGAAAGTGAGGTAATCCAGAGGGCAAAATGCAGGGCGAGACACAAACCCGCAGCCGCAGCATAGCGCCGAGCTCCCGGTTGCAGGGTGTTCCACTGAATTTTTCGCCAAGCCGGAAGCAGAATTAAAGCAGATAAAGTCAGACGAGAGGCCGCGAGCACCAGACTGAAACCCAAACCGCCCGCCCCTGCTGAAAAGTTAGCCAGCCGAATTAAGATTGATGAAGTTGAGACGGCTAAAACGCCGATAATTAACACTAGGGCGATCGACCAATTAGGCGTTTGTTTCGGAAGATTCATTTTTTAGGCATTGGGCATTGGCTAAACAGGGCATTGGGAAAATTTACAAAGCAATTTTCGCACAAATTATGAATAATTTCTCTTCTCTTCTTCTCCTCTCCTCTTCTCTCTTCCTTCGCGTCTTAGCGCTAACGCGCCGCATCGCTAACGCGCCTTCGCGGTTCGTTAAAAAAGCCCGATCGCCAAATGAAAAATTGCTATACTCAAGAAATATTAACCTAGAGCGCGCCTAAAATTACCTGACCTCTGTTATAGTTTCAATATCGCAGTATGGGCAGGGCGGGTTTATGAGATTGTAGATTATGGGCAATTATTGTTGGCGAACCCGCCCCTACAAAAATTAACATCACACAAGTCCGAATCATCTCGTTTCCGGTTGCATCGGTATTGTTCAAATGTCCAAACAGTTAACTGTTAACAGTCAACAGTCAACAGCTAACAGTCAACAGTCAACTGTCATTCCGGTTGAACCGGAATTGATATTACAATTTATAACTATCTATGGCTCCTACAGTTTTGATTACAGGCGCTTCTCAAGGAAGCGGCAAAGCAACAGCAATTTTATTTGCAAGTAAAGGTTACGATGTAGTTATGGTAGCTCGCCAGTCTGAGAGATTGGCAGCAGCAGCGGCTCAAGTGCAGCGAGAAGGCACTTCCGCTGTAGCTATTCCGGGGGATGTTGGCGACATTCATCAAGTGCGGGCGATCGTCCAAAAAGCCCTAGATACCTGCGGCAACATCGATGTTTTAGTTAACAATGCTGGCATTTGTCTCACGGGGGCGATCGAGCACACTACCTCCGAAGACTGGCAGCAATTAATGAATACCAATTTTTGGGGATGCGTTAACACAATTCAAGAAATGTTGCCACATTTTTTGGAACGAAAAACCGGGACAATCGTCAATGTTGGTTCAATTGGTGGCAAAATGCCTTTGCCTCAAATGACTGCTTATTGTGCCAGCAAATATGCAGTAACAGGTTTAACAGAAACTTTGCGATTGGAATTAGCGCCTCAAGGTATTCACGTTTGCGCCGTGCATCCGGGCCTGATTAACAGCGATTTTTTAGAAAGAGCTCAATTTCGCGATCGAGACGAACCCGCAGTCGAATCGCGCCGCCAGCAAATGAGCAAAATGCTGAAATCTGAGTGGGCAACTCAGCCAGAAGATATTGCTAAAGCTATCTGGGATGCTTTGAAAAATCAGCGTGCAGAAGTTACCGTCGGCCCTGCTTTTTTGGCATCGGAAGCTTATCGGTTATTTCCCGGTTTGATGCAGTGGGCAATGGGAAATGGCAAGTTATGAGACTAATTGGTAATTGCTATAGCAATCCTAAATGATTTGTGTAATTCTTGTAGGGGCAACCCCCCCGTGGTTGCCCCGATGCAGGCTGGGGTAGGCACTATTAGCACTACCCCTAAATATTTTTACAACTGATGCGAGGATTGCTATAATTGGTAATTGCTAATTGGTAAGGTGCGCCACAAGCACCCGACAAATTATTAGTAACGCGCATCATTTCTAGGGGTATGTTCACCTGAATATATACAACTAAAGAAAGAGACTGTGAAAGTCGATCGAGCACTATAATGGCAAACAAACCAGGAAATACACCATGCAAATCAAAGCACTTGCAGTTACAAAAACAGGCGGATTGCTTGAAGAATACAAATTCGATGTCGAACCTCCAAAAGTACATGAATGTATTATCAAAGTTTTAGCCTGCGGCATTTGTCACTCTGACTTGCACATGATTGACAATGACTGGGGTCAATCAAAATATCCCCTCGTTCCGGGCCACGAAGTTATCGGAGAAGTGGCAGAAATAGGGCCGCAAGTGACTCATTTAAAAGTGGGCGATCGCGTTGGTGTCGGCTGGCAAAGGTCGTCTTGTTTGCAGTGCCACGACTGCTTGCGCGGTAACGAAAATCTCTGCGATGAAAACCAGGGATTAATTGTTACAGGGCCGGGCGGTTTTGCCGATTATTTGATGGTAGATTCCCGCTTTGCTTTTCCTATTCCCAAAGGCATCGATTCCAACGTAGCGGGGCCGCTGTTGTGCGGCGGAATTACGGTTTACGCCGGTTTGCGAAATGCGGGGATGAGTTCTGGGCAAGAAATTGGCATTCTTGGCATCGGCGGTTTGGGACACATGGCGGTGCAATTTGCCAAAAAATTAGGCAACCGAGTTACAGTTTTTACTACTTCCCAAGATAAGGCAGAATTTGCACATAAAATGGGGGCGGACGAAGCTATTGTAGTAGGAAAAGGCGAAGTTCCTCAAGCCCCCAGCAGCAAATTAGATATTTTGTTGAGCACTGTTCCTGCTTCTTTAGATTGGGTTCCGTACATTGATTTTCTCGATTCTAACGGTGCGCTTGCTTTTGTGGGAGTTCCCGACGAACCTTTGAGCATTCCGTTATTTTCGCTGCTGGTAAAGCAACGCCGAATTGTGAGTTCTCTCATCGGCGGTCGCGCTATGATTAATGAAATGCTGGCAATTGCAGAGAAGTTTGAGATTGAGCCAATTGTTGAAGTTTTTGCGATCGCACAAGCGAATGAAGCAATGCAGAAAGTCCGGGACAATCAAGTGCGCTATCGCGCAGTTTTGACGATGAGTTAGATAATGGGTAATGGGTAAGGTGCGCCCGGTCGCACCCTACTAGAGATATATAAGCAACGAATTAAAGCAAAGAATTAGCATTAATAAAACGATCGTTTAAATCGGCTGGGGTCACATTCAAAACAGTACCCAACAACGCATTAGTAAAACCAAATCTAATATTAGTAGCTTCCACACGGCCGTTGCCATCGGGATCGAGACTTCGCTGGGAAATGCCACCCTTGGCTAACAAACTCGTTCCCCCCGCTATAGTTGCAGGATTGATCAGCAGCAGTCTCGGATCGTTCAAGCTATAGCTTACCTCTTCCAATGATATATTGCTGCTGGTAAATGCCACACTAATGCCAATCGAATCGCTAGACTTATCAAAATCCACAATTACCGCGTCAGGAACTTCAATTCCAACTACTCGGATTCCCGCTTGATCGACTCTAAAAACAAATACATCATTCCCTGCACCACCTTGGTAAATATCCACATCTCTGTCGCCAATTAAAGTATCATTACCGTCTCCGCCCACTAACAAATCAACACCTTGTCCTCCGCGCAACAAATCATTTCCCGCACCCCCATCAAGGAAATCGCTATTTCTATCTCCTGTCAAGAAATCGTCGCCAGTTTCTCCCAAAACATCGTCATCATCTTTGCCGGCGTAAATAGAATCATTGCCGACACCGCCTAACAGACTGTCTTTACCATCGTTGCCGAAAATCCGTTCTGCATCTGACGATCCCCTGACAGTATCATTGCCGCCCACCATCCAAAGTCCCCCAGGAAAACTAGCAAGTTGTCCTGGTGCAAGTGTAATATTTTCAGGAGAATTGTCTCCTACCAAACGAGAGATGCCTGAATTATCTGGGGTGAGTACCATAGTTGTAAACTTTGTGCGATGTGATTATGGATATTTTGCAATATTCTACAGTTTATTAGGGTGCGCCAGAACACAGTTACTTCCTGACTCGCGATCGAGCAATGGCTGGCGCACCCTACTAGATAGCTCGATCGCTCCATCTTGACACAAGCCTGATGGAAATACCCTAGATTAAAATAAAAGTTAAAATTTGAGCCGATGCCAATTATCTTAGTTGAAGACTTGAGCAAAGTTTATCCAGTAGCGATTAAAGAACCGGGACTTAAAGGAACAGTGCGACACTTTTTTAGTCGCACTTACCGCAATATCAAAGCAGTTGAGGGCGTCTCTTTCAGTATTGAACCGGGGGAATTCGTGGGGTTTCTCGGCGCTAACGGTGCGGGCAAAACTACTACGCTGAAAATGCTGACGGGTTTGATTTATCCGTCTGCGGGTACGGTGAGTGTGTGCGATCGTACTCCTTTCCGTCGCGAAGCCGATTTTCTGCAAAAAATCACCTTAGTGATGGGGCAGAAACAGCAGTTAATTTGGGATTTACCTGTGCTTGACTCTCTGCGAATCAATGCCGCTGTCTACGGCATTCCCGATGCAGATTATCGACGGCGAGTCGGAGAATTAACAGAGATGCTGTCACTAGAAGGCAAGTTAAATCAGCCTGTACGAAAGCTTTCTTTAGGCGAACGCATGAAAGCTGAATTGATGGCGGCGCTGCTGCACCAGCCGGAGGTATTATTTTTAGATGAACCGACTTTAGGTTTGGATATAAACGCACAGTTTAGCGTCAGGCAATTTCTGCGAGAATATAACGAGCGCTATCAAGCAACGGTGCTGTTGACGAGTCATTACATGGCTGACATTACGGCTTTGTGCAAGCGCGTTTTGTTAATCCATGAAGGGCAATTAGTTTATGATGGCAGTTTAGACGGATTGCTCGACAGGTTTGCACCTTATCGGGAAGTTCAGGTAAAATTAGCTAAGCCGCTGGAAAAAGATAGTGCTTTTGCTTACGGCGAGGTAGAATCTATTGAGGGACAATCGGTACGATTTTTGGTGAAAAGGGAAGAGCTGACGGTGAGCGTGGCGAAGATTTTGGCGGAGTTAGAAGTGATAGATTTGACTGTTACCGATCCGCCAATTGAAGAGGTAATTGGTAGAGTTTTTCGCACGGGAAAAGTGTAATGTTTTTGGCTGGGTTGATTCTCCATAGCAGGCAAGATATCTGTTCCACTAGATTTTCAATGTTTTGTGGAACGGGCATCTTGCCCGTTGCTAAAACAGAAAAATTGAACAGGCAAGATGCCTGTTCCACTAGATTTTCAATATTTTGTGGAACGGGCATCTTGCCCGTTGCTAAAACCGTTGCTAAAACAGAAAAATTGAACAGGCAAGATGCCTGTTCCACAAGAGTTTCAATATTTTGTGGAACGGGCATCTTGCCCGTTGCTAAAACAGAAAAATTAAATCTAGAATTGATATGAACAGAATTGTGAGAATTGCTAAAACTTTGCTAGTTACCTACTACGCTTATATGCTCGAATACCGGGCGGAGTTGTTTTTGTGGGCGCTGTCGGGAGCTTTGCCGTTTATCTTGATGGGTGTCTGGATGCAGGCGGCCGAAACTGGTCAATTTGGGCTGAATTCGATCGACTTTGCTCGTTATTTTCTAGCGGCTTTCATTGTCAGGCAAACAAATGTAGTTTGGGTGATTTGGGAGTTTGAAAAGGAAGTAGTCCAAGGCAGGCTATCTAATAAATTGTTGCAGCCTCTCGATCCCGTATGGCACCACTTCGTATCTCACATTTCCGAAAGGTTTGCGAGGCTGCCGTTTGTATTGGGATTAGTGCTGCTGTTTTTTGCACTTTACCCGCAGGCTTTTTGGCTGCCAAGTTTTGGCAGGTTTTTGCTGTTTTTGCTGGTTATCGTCTTGGCTTTTTGCTTGCGGTTTATTATACAGTATACCTTTGCGCTGTTTGCTTTTTGGCTGGAAAGGGCAAGTGCGATCGAGCAATTCTGGTTTCTAATTTACCTGTTTTTATCGGGACTTATCGCGCCACTAGAAGTGTTTCCCGCACCCGTGCGCGAAGTAGTTTTGTGGACGCCGTTTCCTTATTTGATTCATTTTCCCGCTTCTATCTTGATAGGATTACCCGTAGATTTAGGCCGCGGTTTGTTGGTAATGTTGGGTTGGAGTGCGGTGTTTTTTGTGTGGAATCGCTGGCTATGGCGGCAGGGTTTGAAGCAGTATTCGGGCATGGGCGCTTAAATAATAATTAAGAATTAGAAAACTGTAAGGTGCGTCACAGTAAAAATATTAATCGTTTTGTCAAAAAGACTTACTTGACGCACCCTACTTAACTGTGGAGTAAATCTAAAATCTAAAATCTAAAATCGACTAACGCACCCCACTTAACTGTGGAGTAAATCTAAAATCTAAAATCTAAAATCTAAAATCGGTCGATCGCACATATCATGCAAAAATGCAATCGGAAGTATTCGACAATTGCATAAATCTCCATTTTTTGTATCTATAAGTACAAAAGTTTATAATAAATTCTTATATTAATTAACCCAACGACTGATAAACGGGATAAAATAGATTCTCATGACAGCCAAAAAAAACCTCATTGTAATCGGCAATGGCATGGTAGGTCACAAGTTCCTGGAGTTAATGGTGAGCTCGGATGCTGCCAAACACTGGAATTTAATTACTTTTTGTGAAGAACCGCGCGTTGCTTACGATCGCGTAAACCTCAGCGGATTTTTCTCTGGCAAAACAGCGGGAGATTTATCTTTAGTTGCACCGGGATTTTATCAACAAAACGGCATCCAGATTCACATTGGCGACAAAGCAGTCGCCATTAATCGGGAACAAAAAACAGTCTCTTCAGCCAACGGTTTAGAAGTTCCCTACGACAAAATTGTTCTCGCGACCGGTTCCTATCCATTTGTGCCATCAATTCAAGGCAAAGACGCTACAGGAACTTTTGTTTACCGGACAATTGACGACCTGGAAGCGATGTCCGATTACGCTAAAAATTGCAAAACAGGTGTAGTAATTGGCGGCGGTTTGTTAGGTCTAGAATGTGCTAATGCTCTGCAAAATATGGGCTTGAAAACTCACGTTGTTGAGTTTGCCTCGCGGCTGATGCCCGTGCAAGTTGACGAAATTGGCGGGGCAATTCTCCGCAGCAAAATAGAAGATTTGGGGGTTTCGGTTCATATCAGCAAATCTACCACAGAAATTGTCAGTGAAGATGGCAAAGTTACTAAAATGCTGTTTGCTGACGGTTCGGAATTAGCAACAGATATGATTGTGTTTTCTGCTGGCATTCGGCCCCGCGACGAAATTGCCAGAAGTTGCGGTATAGAAGTAGGTGAACGCGGCGGCATTTTGATTAATGATAGCTGCCAAACCTCCGATCCTGACATTTATGCGATCGGAGAATGCGCCCTGTATCAAAATCGCATCTACGGCTTAGTTGCGCCTGGGTATACAATGGCAAGCGTAGCAGCAGATATTTTGAGCCGTGTAGCGGATGACGGACAAGATGCCCGTCCCACAAGCACTTTTACAGGTGCGGATATGTCCACTAAACTCAAATTATTGGGAGTGGATGTCGCTAGTTTTGGAGAGCCTTTTCCCAAGTCGGGCGATGCTAAAGAAATTGTTGTCACTGACACATTCCAAGGCATTTACAAAAAATTAGTTTTAAATCAAGACGGCAGCCGAATTTTAGGCGGAATTCTCGTGGGAGATGCTTCGGCTTACGGCACTTTGCTGCAATTCATGCAAAATGAAATTGCTCTGCCGCCGCATCCCGAAGATTTATTAATGCCACCGCGAGAAGGGGGAGCACCGGCGGGTTTTGGAGTTGACAGTTTGCCGGATTCTGCTCAAATTTGTTCTTGCAATAATGTTACCAAAGGGCAGATTTGTGCAGCGATTCGCGAGCATAATTTAACCGATGTTGCCAGCGTCAAGAAATGCACTCAAGCGGGGACGGGCTGCGGCGGCTGCGTGCCTTTGGTGACGGATATCTTCAAGGCGGAGATGAAGAAAGCTGGGTTTGCAGTCAAAAATAATCTCTGCGAACATTTTGAATATTCTCGTCAAGAATTGTACCATTTAGTGCGTTCTCAAGAGATTAAAACCTTTGAGGAGTTGATTGAAAGACACGGCAAAGGTAAGGGCTGCGAAATTTGCAAGCCTGCTGTTAGTTCGATGCTGGCTTCTACTTGGAATGACCATATTTTAGAGAAGTCTCACGTCGGTTTGCAAGATACGAACGATTACTTTTTGGCAAACATTCAGCGCGACGGTACTTATTCGGTGGTGCCACGAATACCGGGGGGAGAAATTACGCCGGATAAGTTGATTGTTTTGGGTGAAGTTGCCAGGGATTTTGGGCTTTATACTAAGATTACTGGCGGGCAACGGATTGATTTGTTTGGAGCTCGTGTGGATCAATTGCCGCATATTTGGCGGCGGTTGATTGATGCGGGATTTGAGTCGGGACACGCTTACGGTAAGGCTCTGCGTACTGTAAAATCTTGTGTTGGTAGCACTTGGTGCCGCTTTGGGGTGCAGGATTCAACGAGTTTGGCGATCGAAGTTGAATTGCGGTATCGTGGTTTGCGATCGCCCCACAAGCTCAAATCTGCTGTCTCTGGTTGCACTCGCGAATGCGCGGAAGCTCAAAGCAAGGACTTTGGGATAATTGCGACAGAGAATGGTTGGAATTTGTATGTGTGTGGCAACGGCGGTATTAAGCCACAGCACGCGGTTTTGCTGGCGACGGATATCGATAAGGAAACGCTGATTAAGTATATCGATCGATTCTTGGTTTTCTACATCCGCACCGCCGACAGATTGGAACGCACTGCTACTTGGTTGAACAAACTTGAGGGCGGAATTGAATATTTGAAACAGGTAATAATTGAGGATTCTCTGGGCATTTGTGCTGAATTAGAAGCGCAGATGGAACATTTAGTGAATACTTATCAATGTGAGTGGAAAACGACGATTGAAGACCCACAAAAGGTGCAGCGATTCCAGCATTTTGTGAATTCCGATTTGCCCGATCCGAGTATTGTTCGTGTTGCGGAACGGGGACAAACGCGGCCGGCTAACGAACATGAAAAGGCTCTGGCTGGAGTTTCGGAATAACCCATATAATCGGGTTTCCAAGCAGAGCCTAGGAAACCCGGAGATCCCCCCTAGCCCCCCTTAATAAGGGGGGAACAAGAACACTAGATTGAAGTAAATTAATCTCGTTCCCAGGCAGAGCCTGGGAATGAAGTCCCGGAGGCTCTGCCTCCTCTAACCGTAAGCCAGAGCCTCCTTCCGCGAGGCGAGGCAGAGCCTCGAAACCTACGTTCCCAGCCGGAGACTGGGAACGAGATTGAAGTAAAATAACAGGAAAAGAAAATGGTTCAATCATTACAAGTTTCGGATACTGTGACTACTTGGGTAGATGTGTGTTCTCTGGATGCGATCGCCCCTTATACTGGAGTTTGCGCTTTAGTTAAAGGCGAACAGGTGGCGATTTTCCGAGTGGGAAACGGGGATGAAGTTTATGCGCTTAGCAATTATGACCCGTTTAGCAAAGCTTTTGTGTTGTCGCGGGGAATTGTGGGCGATCGCAACGGCACTCTCAAAGTTGCTTCTCCCATTTACAAACAAAACTTTAGTCTGACTACCGGGCAATGTCTGGATGATGAAACGGTAAAGATTCCTACTTTTGCGGTTCGGGTTGTAGCCGATCGCGTCCAAGTAGCTGTTAGTTAGATTCAGCGGCTTAATTGTTCGATCGCCATCCGCCACCACCTAACATTTCTGTGGGTGCTGGCGGATTTTGCATTAGGGCCCTCCCGACTCAGTATTTTTCGTATAAAATAGAGTCGATTGGCTCCATACTCCACGCTCGCTCAAAAAAATCTCAATTAATATCCGAGCTGATGCGAGGATGGTCAATGCAAACAAACTTAAGGGGCAGGGTATCGGTATGTTGTTAAAAAAACTTGTTTCCGAAAATAATCCCCAGATTGTAGCAGAGTTAATCCATGCCCAACTCCAAATCGGTCAACTGACTTGGGGCGAACTCAACATACAAGTTTTCGGCCAGCACTGGCGGGACGAATCTTTGCACGAAGTCCTCAGAGAAATTGCAGCTAAGCTCGACAAAGAAACAGCGAGCCAAATTATAGAATATCTCACAGATCAGAACGGTCAACAAGAAAAATTTATTAATTTGTTTTTAGCAGCGCAATGCTTGTTAAAAGTTGAAAATGATATTAATAAAAAAACCGAAAAAAAACTGTTAAACGCTTTAAAAAAGTTATCGCAATACGGCACGGGTTTCCTGATTCTTTATCAAAGCGCTCAAGAATTGCAGGAAACTTATCAAATTCGCAATCGATCGATCGCCGCGATCGCCCAAACTTGGAAAAACGACCCGCAAACCCTGCCCTGGCTGAAAATACTCGCTCACTCCACCGACTGTGGCGAAGTCCGATCCACAGCAGTCGAAGCAATAGCCCGTGGTTGGCCAGATCAGCCAGAAATTTACCTGATGCTCAAAAACCTCGCCAAATCAGATCCAAGCTGGGCAGTGCGATCGACCTGTGCGCGAGAAATGGCTTGTGGTTGGCCCGACACGAGCGATACCTTGCCGCTGCTGAGTGCCCTGGCTATGTCAGATCAAAGTCCCGCAGTCCGCACCGCAGCACTCGAACAGTTGGCCTCTAATTGGCCCGATCGCACAGATACCTTGCTGCTGCTGAGAACCGCCGCCGAATCCGACGAAAATTTGGGAGTGCGAGTCTGTGCGTGGCAAGAAATAGCCAGAGGTTGGCACAGCCTTTTAGGCACGGCCTCCCTGCTCAAAAACCTTGCCCAGACAGGAAGTTCTATCCTGCGAACCGTAGCGGTGCGGGAGTTGGCAGCGGGCTGGCCCGCCGCAGCCGACGTTTGCCTGCTGCTGAAAACCCTAGCCGAATCTGACAGCAGTAAAGAAGTGCGGACAGCAGCCTTAGAAGAATTGGCCTCGCACTGGCCCGACGAACCAGACATTTACCCGCTGCTGAAGACTAAAGCCGAGTCCGACGCGAGTTCCAGCGTCCGGCGCTCAGCAGTGCAAGCAATAGCCTCTGGCTGGCCAGGGAACCCCGAAACTCTGACTTTTTTGAAAAATATAGCATTGGGCGATCGCGACGCCGACCTGCGAGAAATAGCCCTACAACAGATAGCCGCAGGTTGGCCCGATCACCCAGAAACCCTGCCCCTGCTGCAAAAAATAGCTGATTCCGAGGATTACTGGACTGTGCGGCAAGTAGTAGTGGAGGCTGTCGCCGCACTGGCATCAGGCAGTCTCGAAATCTTTGGCTGGTTGCAAAATCTCGCCGCGTCTGACAGACACCTGAACGTCCGAGAAACTGCGGTGGCAGAGATCGCAAAACGCTGGTCTCATCGGGGCGAGACGCTGCCTTTCCTCAAAAGCCGGGTCGAGTATGAGCATGATTCTCACCTGCTGAGCGTGCTGGTGCGATCGATCGTGCGGGGGTGGCCCGACGCCCCGGAAACCTTGTCTTGGCTGAAAATTCAGCTCGATTCTGGGGAAGCGCTAGTGCGGGAAGCGGCGGTGCTTGAACTCGCTTACAACTGGCCAGACAATCCTGAAACTTGGATGCTGCTGGAGGCTAAAGCAGAGGGCGATGAGAGTCCCGCTGTCAGGCAAATCGCTTTGCAAAAGTTAGCGCGCGGGTGGACAAATCAGTCTCAAACTTTCGAGTGGCTGAAAATTAGAGCTCAAAAAGATCAAGATTCGCAGGTGCGGGCGATCGCCCTGGTAGAGTTAATGCGGGGATGGAAAGATGAGCCGGGAATGTTTGAGTTTTTGCGCGATCGAACTTTGAGCGATCCTGACAATCAAAACGGTTCTTTTCCTTACAATCCCAGATTTACAGCACTCGAAGCTATTATCGAACATTATCCCGAAAATCCGGGAGTTGTGCCCTTGTTGCGATCGCTTGCAGTTTCCGACGCAGAAGAGCAAGTGCGGGCCTTAGCGGGTCGCCGGCTACGCAGCCAAGACTGGTAAGTAGAAACAATCCTTTAGACACCTCGGAAAATTCATCATGCCTGCTCTTCTTTCTGGAGTTTGAGGAGGCTCCAACTTTAGGCGTTTAGTGCATAACTTGTCTTCGTTGCACTCTTAACATTGTTTCAGTATATCATTCCGCCGCAGCCGGAAGAGATATTAACAGTTAACACTGGGACTAACTCAAACGAGTGACACTCAAATGAGTGACACTCGAAAAAGTGACTGTGCATCCACAAATCCCACCAGTTATACCTGAAATATCAAACACCAAAACTTAACTGTTGAGAGGAAGCACATTATGTACACCGAAGAAAGAAGCTTGAACAATGAAACTATGGCTCTCGTCGCCGATAATACTGCTCAATCAACTCTGGCATTTGCTGAAACCACGGGAGTAAACAAACCCACTTTACAAATGGGTTCAACAGGTCAAGCTGTCAAGGAACTACAACAGCTTCTATATCATTGGGGTTATTATTTTGGCCCGATTGACGGTATCTTCGGTGTCCAAGTTCAAAACGCCGTCAAAGGCTATCAACACCGCGTCTTTTTAAAAGAAGATGGGATTGTCGGCCCTATCACTTGGGAAGCACTATACTCTGGTGCACCTGTGAATATGCCGGTCGTCATGAAGGGCAGTTCTGGTAATGCTGTTAAAATAGTTCAGAATGTCTTGAAAATCAATGGATACTATTTCGGATTTATTGACGGATTCTTCGGGCCGATGACCGATGTAGCCGTGCGACAATTGCAACTGAGCAAGGCTTTACCGCAAGATGGAATTGTCGGCTATAGAACTTGGCACGCCCTCAGCAAGTTACCGCACTAATAACGGGTTGGATTCATATCAATTCCGGTTGCACTCCTCCGGAATTGTTGACTGTTGACTGTTTAGTCGGAAGCCAAAAACTCAATGTTTGAGTGTTAACTATTGACTCGATTTTCTTATTTCGAGGCAACCGCAAACTATAAGATGACGTTGGTTATTGGTATTTTGATCCTGTATGAGGAATGAGAATTAAATAACTTCCACTCTTGAAAGTGGGATGGGCGGGACGCCCATTCTTTTTGGACGGGCGGGACGCCCATCCCACAATAACAATTAAAATTGTAAGTTATTTAATTCGCGATCCTGAGTTTGTTTCATTTATCTTGACAACTTAAGCAATATCTAAAGGAGTAAATGTGATGGCTACTAAATTCAAGAGAAGAATTCTCTCAATTGATGGTGGCGGTATCCGAGGTATTATTCCTGCGATCGTTCTCAACTACATTGAAGAGCGCACAGGAAAACGCATAGCAACAATGTTTGATTTTATTGCAGGCACTTCAACAGGAGGAATTTTAGCACTGGGTTTAACTAGAAAGAACTCAGACTCTAGCATCAATCGTGAGCCAGAGTATACCGCTGCCGAACTTGTAAATTTCTATCGCAAGTATGGACAAAAGGTTTTTAATCAGAATATTCCAATGTCTTTTGACGAGTTGCTACAACCCAAGCACAACCCAAAAGGTAAGCAACAAGTTTTAAAGGATCTTCTAGGTGAAGCTAAGGTTGAAGATGCCTTACGAGAAATTTTCATCCCCAGCTATGATATCGAACTGAGAGCACCAGTTTTTTTTACAAGCAATCCGGACGCAGAGGAATGCGACAGTATTCATAGCCGCAAACTATGTAGTGGATTCAAAATGTGGGAGGCAGCCATGGCAACTTCTGCTGCACCGACATTCTTTCCACCCTACGAACTCGAAACGGCACATACTACCGATGAGGGACATTACGCTTTGGTAGACGGTGGAGTTTTTGCAAATAATCCTGCTTCAATTGCAATGATGGAGGCAATGATTTCTTACAAGAAAAAGACTGATGAAGAACTACACCGTAAGGATACCCTTGTTGTTTCTTTGGGTACTGGCTCAGTCACCAGGAGGTATAAGTATAGAGACGCCAAAAATTGGGGACAAATCAAATGGGCGCTTCCCTTACTTAACGTTGTTTTAGATGGTCAAAGCGAATCTGTTGCGTTTCAGCTTCAGCAGCTAATGGTGAGTAAAGGAGACAAAGATAATAACCGAAACTACTATCGTTTTCAACTTCAATTGAGTAGCGATAATGGTCAAGACCAAATGGACAACGCAAGTCCCAGTAATATCGATCACCTTGAGGAGCGAGGTGAAAAACTGATTGAACACAGTAAGAAAGATTTGAATGAGTTGTGTAATCTTTTGAAGGAGGAAACTGAACTATATTCTAATCAACCGGACAGTTAAATCGAGATCCGGTTGGAGGATTTTTAATGGGGGTAAGATTTTGTGTGTATTCATGCCCACAAAAGGGCATCCCAAACCGCACGGCTTCCCCCATTACCGAAGAGCGATCGCACTCCGAAGCCGTTTTCTCCCACCTGAGCAAATGTTCCCGAAAAACTTGGTATTGCTTGGCAGTAATGCACGATCGCTGGCAGTTTCCGACACCGACGAGCAAGTGCGGGTATTAGTCGCTCTCCGGCTTTAAGTGTTCACAATTAACTGTTAATAATTGAGCAAAAGAGCGATCGCAAACCGCACCGCTTCCCCCATCATCGAACCGCGAACGCGATCGGACGCCGTTTTCTCCCACGCGAGCAACTGTTCGCGAAAAACTGGGTCTTGCTTGGCGCGCTGCACGATCGCCTGACTGATGACTTTCTTTTGAATCTGCTCTGTCGGGATACCTTGCTGCTTCAAATAATCCAACAGCCGCTGCACGCTTTCGGAGAATTTATCCGGCGTCTGAGACATCAAAATAAACGAAATTTGGCGCACCATTCGCTGGTAGATTTCCTGTCTTCTGAGCAAAGCCTCCTTGTGACTCGCCTCCGCATTGTTACTAGGAACAGCCAAGTCGAGCAAACTCAAAATTTCAGCACCCTTGGCTAAAACCTTTTCCAACATATCTGGATAAAGCTCCAAAATGCGATCGCCCAAAATCTTGCCGTTTACCAAACGGTTCGCGCTCAGCCGCAGTAAACTTTGTTCTCCCGCAGAATCAAAAAATTGAACGTTGAATTTGAGTTCGTGGCTTTCCAACTCCACCCGACGCAGCGTAAAAACCAAAGCCTCCCAATTAGGAGATTCATCAAAACACACCTTGACAATAGAACTGTCCTCTTGATGCTGCCGCCCCAATTCCCCCGACTCAAAATCGCGATCGACCGGAAAGCGATTGGCCGCAACTTTGGCAGTATAATCAAACTCAGTAAAAACATAGCTGCAGTCAACTCTCGACAGATCGACATCTTGAACTTGCCAATTTTGAATGCAGCAACCCGTAAGCTGCGCCCCCTCCAAATTCGTCCGAATCAAACGGCACTCAATCAAACAAGCTTCTCTTAAATCCGCCTCACTCAACATCGCATCCATCAAATAAGCGCCACTCAAATCAGCTTTCCGCAAATCAGCACTTCGCAAATTAGCTTCGCTCAAATCAGCTCGCAGTAAATACACTCCTTGCAGGTTAGCTCGCAGCAAAAGCGCCTTCTTAAAACTCGCTTTCAATAAATAAGAACCCGCCAGATTAGCTCGACTCAAATCAGCGTTATCCAGCACCGCCTCAGTCAAATCCGCCCCCGCCAGCACAGCTCGGTGCAAGTCAGCGCCCGTCAGATTTGCCGATCGCATTTGAGCGCCATTCAAGTCAGCTTCAATCAAATTTACACCGCTCAAAATTGCCGATCGCAAATTCGCTTCCACCAAATGCGCTTCCCGCAAATTAGCACCCGTTAAATTAGCACCAACAAGACTGGCGCGGTTGAGATTCGCCTCCATCAATTCCGCCTCCATCAACTTCGCGCCGTCGAGTTTAGCCCCAGCCAAATTAATTTGGTCAGATTTAACTCCTTGAAGATTAGCACCGCCCAAATCCGCTTCGGGGAACGCGGCCCAATTGAGTTCTGCGGCTTCCAAACAAGCAAGGCGCAAATCCGCTTTAGCAAGATTTGCCCCGCTCAAATTTGCCCCGCTCAGATTCGCCCCAGCCAGCCCCACACTGCGGAGATCCGCGCGCCGCAAACAAGCCCCTATCAACTTGGCATTGCTCAAAAAAGACCAGCTCAAATTAGCACCGGTCAAGTTAGCACCAGTGAGGTCTATTTCTCGCAGGTTAACACCGCTTAAACTAGCGCCGCTAAGGTCAATGTGACCAAAGTTGCGCTCTCCCTGTTGATAGCGCTGTAAAAATTCTTGTGTTTGCATTCCGCAGATTGGGGGGCTGGCAATTTAGCTGTTTTAGGACGCGCGGGTCAATCGATTTTAGATTTTAGATTTTAGATTTTAGATTAAAGCATTGACCCCACAGATAAATACGTTCGCCAATTTTCATCGGATACAGGTTTTTTATTTCTGGACGGATGAATCACGTGGCGGGTATCCTGGATGCGAGGGGGTCAATAACTTGAACTGTAAGGTACGCACGGAACACGAGCGGGCTAAGCACGGGAACACTACTCCTACTACTTACTGTAATAACTCATGTCCTCCGGGCGATCAGTGCGTACTTTACCCCTATAGATGGCAGTTCAAAGGATTTGGTGCGTAACTTCTATTTCTACTACCAGTTTTACAGACTTTTGTAACTTCAAGTAGCCGAGTTCATATCTAATACGCTGGGAGCATCTTATATTTGGAAAAATACTTCTTCTGGCTCCTTCCTTCTTCCTGTTTTCTTCTGCCTCCTGCCTCCAAACTCCTGCCTCCAAACTCCAATTTTGGGCTTGGTTGCTTTCATTGAGATGCTCCCCATACACTGCCCCGCCGGAGAGTGTTTTTACCTAAAGCGCTGCAATTCTTGCTGTAAGTGTTTTCCCCATTTAGTCGCTAGAGGAATTTCTGTAAAAGGAACCTGCACCGCAGCAGCATCTTTCAACAAAAATTCGAGGGCGATTGGACTTCCCGAATTCGGCGGCGACTCTAAATCAACTGCCTGAGAGTTGACTAACAACCGCAGCGACTGCACGTCTTTTAAAGAAAAAGTTTGCAAATTTACAGGCCCGCTGCGAGTAGGTTTTCCCCAAGTTAAACAGTCTTCTTGCTGACCGAGTACAGCATAAATATCGTACTTGGCTTTAGCGAATTGTTCTGCCCAGACGCGATACGCTTCCAGCTTTTGATACTCGTTCCACCCTGCCCAAGCCAGCCCGATAAAGATTGCCAGCAGGGGCAGCCACATTAAACCTCTTTCCATGCAATACCCTTGTTGAAAATACTCGCTTGTTCTGTTTCTCATCTTCTCTAATGATACAATTAATTGAACTCCTAAAACTTGCTCTGCAATTTAAACTAGAAATTAGAGCAATTTTTGATCGAGCAACAGCCACAGCCGAAAAATACCAAACGCCCGCGTGCGAGATATCCACAAGCCACAGCAAGGAAAACTGGCGCGGGCAGTGAAAATTGGGTTATTGTGGTGAACACGCCTTCCCTAAACGGACGATCGGCAATGAAAAAGTTTTTCCTTCTGTGCTTATTTTTAATCGGGCTCGGCTGGGCGATTTCTAATTTCCCAGGACTTGCTACTCAAGGCACTTACGACTCGATTGTGCTGGATTTCCGCGAAGATTTGGGTGCTGCTGAGATTGCGAAAGAAGTAAATGCGATCGCCCAACAGTACCAAGTCGCACCGCAACTCAACAGCGAATTCTCAGCGGCAGACAATGTATATGTAGTTAAGGGCGATCGCACTTTGCTAAACGCCCTGAGAAAATCAAATTTGGCTAAAGATACCGAATACATTGAACCGAACTACGTCTACAGCGCTTTCGAGATTCCCAACGACCCCATGTATACCAAGCAGTGGAATCTCCGCAGTATCAATGTAGAATCTGCCTGGAACGAAACCAAAGGCAGCGGCACAACAGTAGCGATAATTGACACGGGTATTACTCCAGTCGCTGACTTAAAAGAAACCAAATTTGTACCGGGCTACGACTTTGTAAACGATCGCGCCGAAGCCTACGATGACAACGGCCACGGTACTCACGTCGCAGGTACTGTCGCCCAATCAACTAACAACAATTACGGCGTTGCGGGCATCGCCTACGAAGCAGCTTTAATGCCGCTAAAAGTGTTAAGCGGCAGCGGTGGCGGCACGGTTTCCGACATCGCCGAAGCAATTAAATTTGCTGCTGACAACGGCGCCGATGTTATCAACATGAGTCTCGGTGGCGGCGGTGAAAGTCAGTTAATGTCCGAGGCGATCGACTACGCCCACTCTAAAGGCGTTGTCATCATCGCAGCCGCCGGCAACTCCGGCGACAGTTCCGCTTCCTATCCCGCCCGCTATCCCCACGTCATCGGCGTTTCCGCCCTCGGCCCCGACGACGAAAAAGCCTCTTACTCCAATTTCGGCGCAGGGGTTGACATTGCAGCCCCCGGCGGTTCTGAAATGGGCAAAATCCTACAAAGTACGATCGACCCGGAAACCGGCGCCGAAGTCTTTGAAGGCTACCAAGGCACTAGCATGGCTTCTCCCCACGTTGCAGCCGTTGCAGCCCTTGTCAAGGCTTCCGGTATCACAGAACCAAACGAAATTCGCAGCGTACTCTTGCAGTCGTCGCGAAGTGTCACTGAAGATCCGTTAAACCATTTTGGTTCAGGACATCTAGACGCAGCCGCCGCAGTTCAGCTAGCCCAGCGCGGACAAATCAACTTCCGCGATTTTTTCCGCTGGCTGCGCGATAACGGCTATCTCAACCCCCGCTTTTGGATTGACGGCGGCGCAGTCGCCCTGTTGCCTAAAATTGCAATGGTGCTCGGTTCTTACCTGCTGGCTTTCTTGATGCGGAATTATTTCCCCTTCGCCTGGACTTGGGGCTTTTCCGGTGGCTTGATTGCTGGTAGTTCTGGGTTCTTTTTCCTGCGGAACTTGTTTGTATTTGACTTGCCGCAGTGGCCGATGCGGGTGATGGGCAGTTCTATTCCCGAACTCGGCGGTGCAATTACTGGCAGCAGTATGCTGAATCCCTTTTTTGCTAGCGTTTTGATTCCTGGGATTTTGATTGCTTTGCTGTTGGGACATCAACAGTGGAAGTGGATCGCGATCGCCATTTCGATCGGCTTTGCTAGCAGTTTAGCGGTGAATGCTTTTGTGTCTCCCGCAGTCTGGGGATTGGGCACAGGTTTATTATCACAAACATTCTTGATTGTCAATGCTTTTCTGTGTTTCGGACTGGCGCGTTTAGCAATTAAAACAGAGGTGCGATCGGCATGAGTATTACTGTCAAAGGCAAAATTGAACGCAAAGGATTAGGCCCGGGCACTTGGGCTTTGGTTGGCGAAGATGGGGAAACTTACGAACTTAAGAATGCTCCTTCTGAGTTGAAAAAAGCTGATTTGAAAGTCAGTGTCAAAGGTGAAGTCCGCAAGGATGTGATGACTTTTGCTATGATCGGCCCGGTGCTTGAGGTGCAGTCTTTTGATGTGTTGTAGGTCGATCGACTAATCCAGCTTTCGAGCAAAAAAAACCCCGGCCAAAATTGGCTGGGGTTTATTAATCAGGGTGCATCTTTATTTACTTTCCAGTGGCTAGGACGATGTTCGGGATCAATTTGATTTTTAACCGCCGATGTACGCAGATTAACGCGGATAATTATTGATTTATTGAAATTTTGTGGTTTTGACTGCAATACGAAAAAAAAACCCGGCCAAAATTGGTCGGGAGTTAATTAATCAGGGTGCATCTACTAATTTAGTCTCCGGTTCGAGGTG